>CAZEOC010000244.1:0-6378 GCA_964513525.1 uncultured Saprospiraceae bacterium
GTCAGGTTCGTAAAGTATTGGTTTTCAGCCGATAGAAATTTAGACATGCTCTAAAATAATTCCATAGCTAATTTTACAAAATAATCCATTGCTTCTGGATTCCTAATCGCATCACGATTCATACTTTTATGAATATCCATTTTCATGAACGCTTTCTTGATTGGTACTTCCATTTTTTTACCACTTAAAGTGTATGGAATATCAGGAACAGCATAAATCTCCGTTGGAACATGTCGAGGAGAACATTGGACTTTTAAAGCTAACTTAACTTCTTTTTTAATGCTTTCTGTAAGTTCAACTCCATTCATGACTACAAAAAGTGGCATAATATCAACTCCGTCTTTTTGTTCTAAATTAAGAATCAAACTATCTTTAACTGTTTTTATTTTATCTAAAACATTATATATTTCAGCAGTTCCAATTCTAATTCCATTTCTATTTAAAGTAGAATCTGAACGACCTTGAATAATTAACGAACCATTTTCTTCTATTTTTATCCAATCTCCTTGTCGCCATTTCCCCTCAAACTCTTCAAAATAACTACTTTTATAACGGGAATTATTCTCATCATTCCAAAAAAATATTGGCATAGAAGGCATCGGCTTTTCAATAATCATTTCGCCTAAGGAATTTGTAATTTTCTCTCCATTTTCTGTATAAGCATATAAAGCACAACCTAAAGCTCGACTTTGAATGAAACCTTTATAAACGGGCAAATAAGGATTTCCACCAACAAATGCGGTACAAACATCAGTTCCGCCACTCATCGAACACAACCAAATATCTTCTTTGATATTCTCATAAATCCATTCAAAAACCTCAGGAGGAAGCGGTGCACCAGTTGAACCAATTGAGCGTAAATTAGATAAATCAAACTGTTTACCAATGCTTAACTCCTTTTTCATACAAGCAGTCAAATACGGAGCAGAAGTTCCAAAATGATGTAAAGGCAAAGCTTCCGCCATTTCCCAAAGTATATTCATATTGTTCAAACCAGGACTTCCGTCAAATAAAACAGGAACTGCACCTACTAACATACTCGCTTGCAAGAAATTCCACATCATCCAGCCAGTTGTCGAAAACCAAAAGAAGTTTTCTCCTTTTTTAGCATCAACTTGAAATGCGAGGTATTTTATATGTTCTAATAATACACCTCCGTGAGAATGTGTAATTGCTTTTGGTCGTCCAGTAGTTCCAGAAGAATATAATACCCAAATCGGATGATTAAATGGTACTGCTGTAAATTTCAAATCTTCATCATTAGTTGGTTTGCTAATAATTATTTGCCAATGATTTGAATGATTTAAAATAGAGTTCTTATTCAAATATGGAATAAACAAAGTAGACTTAAAGGTTGAAATTGAATTTCTAATTTTATCAACTTGTTCTAATCTACTATGCGATTTTCCATTATATTGATAGCCATCGCAAGTGATAAATAACTTAGGTTCTATTTGTGAAAATCGTTCTATAACTGTTTCTACACCAAAGTCTGGAGAACAACATGACCAAACAGCACCAATAGAATTTACTGCCAAAAAGCAAATTATTGTTTCAGAAATATTTGGTAAATATGCGGCAACACAATCTCCTTTTTGAATTCCATTTTCTATTAAAAAGGCTTGAACTGCTTTAACTTGGTTTTCTAAACTATTCCAATCTAAAGGAATTCTACTTGTTTCGTTTTGAAATATTAATGCAGGATTTTCACTGTTTTTATGTCTAAAAATATGTTCAGCATAATTCAAACTTGAACCTTCAAACCAGTTTGCTCCAGGCATTTTATGACTTGATAATATTTGAGTATAAGGTGAATGTGAAATGATTTCAAAATATTCCCAAATGCTTTCCCAAAAATCTTCTATATTTTTTACTGACCATTCCCAAAGGGAATCATAATCCTCAAATTCTAAATTCTTATTTGATTTTAGCCAAATTTCGTATTGTTTTAGATTAGAACTTTCTATAAAGTCTTTAGAGGGTTTCCAAAGTGTTTTTTGATTCAGCATTTTATATGGTTAGTTTCAATTTAATGATTGGTTACATTTATTATATTCCATTATTTTGCTCTTAATCGTTTTACTAATTTTACAGCTAACATGATTAATACTCCAAAAACAACTAAGCCAAGTACACCGTAAATCCAGTTAAAAGCATTCTTCAAGATAACAATAAATACAATGGAGACCAAGAAGATAGTCGCGATTTCATTATACATTCTTAATTGTCCAGAAGAAAGTTTAACAACGTCATTGCTTAAATCTTTCATAATTTTACCACAACTGAAATGATAAATAATCAAACCTGTAACTAAACCTAATTTTACTTGAAACCAAGGCGTTTGTAATAAGTAAGCATTTAAATATATCATTCCTAAAGCTGATAAAACGGTCAAAACCATTGCTGGATTCATTATGATATTAAACAGTAATTTCTGAATTCGCTTAAATTCTGTTGTTAGAATTGTTTTGTCTGGTTCAGGTTTTTCATATGCTTCGACTTGATAAATAAACAAACGAACGATATAAAATATCCCTGCAAACCAACTAACAACGAAGATGATATGAATTGCTTTTATATGATTGTAATATTCCATTTTAAACATTAATTAGTGAATTAGTTACTTATTTATCTTCAATTGAGAATGAATAATGAACTAACAATTTTGTCATTTATTTTTTGCAAATTTACAGTATAAGAATTTTAAAGACGATTTTATTAGAATAGTAAATATTGAATTAGCAAAAAAGAATTATGAAAATAATCATTATTAATGGACCAAATCTAAACTTGTTAGGAAAAAGACAGCCTGAGATATACGGTTCACAAAGCTTTGAGGAATATTTTGAGGTCTTAAAAGCTAAAAACCCTGAAATTGAATTGCATTATTTTCAATCAAATAATGAGGGTGCTTTGATTGATAAATTACATGAAGTAGGTTTTATTTTCGATGGAATTATTGTCAACTTTGCAGCTTATACACATACTTCAATAGGATTAATGGATGCGATTTCAAGTATTCATACATCAGTTGTCGAAGTTCATATTACAAATATTCATGCTCGGGAAAACTTTAGACTACATTCTTATACTGGAATTGCTGCGAAGGGCGTAATTACTGGTTTAGGTTTAAAAGGTTATGAATTGGCTTTAGAATATTTTAAGAAATAATTACTACTAAGTCTTGATATGAGTTTTTTAGTTTTTTATTAAAATGCCAGCCAAAAAAAAAGGCATAAAAAAATGATTAAAGCTAATTCAATTACTTTAATCAATAGGATATTTAAATTTGAAAAAATTTGTTTTTCACTTGTCATAGAATGTAATTTATTATAATTCAATAATCTTTGCTTTGCTAATGAATTAAACGTTATGTACAATTAAAAAGCTGTTATAATAATAGTTAAAACATTTTTAATAAAACAAGCCTGCCAATGATATTTTTATCTTTGGCAGGCTTATTTTTTAGAATTTTATTGAATTCTAATTTTCATTATTTTCTTATTAATTTAAAACTTTGACCATGTTCTGATTTCAAAATAATTTCCTCTTTGCTACTTTTTAGAATTTTATAACAAATCGTTCTAGTAATATTAGTTGATTTATTAGAAATTGAAATCGAAAGTGAATTTCCATAAATATCAGTTTGTCCATTACAATCTGTTTGATAATTAATGTCTAAAACTTGAGGTTCTCCAATTTCTCCAAAAGAGTATATAGAACTCTTGTAAAGTTTATTATCTGTAAATCTCCATTTTGATTTTGACCCAGAATTGAATGTTTCCCATTCACCTTCTAATTTGCTACTTGTTTCAATTTTTGATTTTGAAACTGTATAACTTACAGTCGTGGCGGGAACTAATGAAGAAGATAAAACGCGCTTTTGTGGCGTTTCATTATTGGTACAACTTACTGTAAAACTTATTCCTAAAATAATTATTAATACTCTCATAAAATGCAGGTTTTGTTATGCAATTTGTTTTTTGGTTTTACTCTTAGCTAAATATAGCAATTATTAATTATACTCAAAAAAACTTAAAATGTTTTGAAATATTATATTCTTAGTCATTTAAATTTTATCCCTAGATAAATACACTTATTACAAATTAAAAAATATTTAATATTAATAACTATGAGATATGCAAAATTTTATACTATATAAGTTTTATGTAAAAAAAAAGTAAAGCATTATAGGGTAAATATCTAAAATGTAAATTTTCTTACCTATTTTGAGATTTTAAATAAATAAGAAACTAACTAAAATGATTGAAACTTATAGAGGCACTATTTTTCCGTGGGAATGTGATTTTTTTGATCATGTTAACGTGAGACATTATGTAGCAAAATTTGATGAAGCAACTTGGCAGTTTTTAGCTCAATTTGGTATGACGCCAAGTTATTTTAAAAAAACAAATTCAGGTATGTTTAATGTCGAACACAATATTAAATATCGTCGAGAATTATTTGCTGGAGATTTGATTATGATTAAAACAGAATTATTAGAAGTAGGTCAAAAACATATTTCTTATCAACATACTTTAATCAAGACTGATATTAATGATGTTGCTGCTACGATGAAAGTTGCTGCTGCACACGTAGAATTAGAAACAAGACGATCAAGCAATATTCCAAAAGGTATTTATAATAAATTATTAGATAATTTATAGAAGAACAATTGTGAAATCAGATTAAAGCATAGCTGGTTTTAATTTATCCAATTAATTGTTTTCATTTTGAATATTAATAAAAATATATTAAGTTTCGGAATATTAAAATAGATCCAAGTTATAACTCTACTTAATTGATTGATTAAGTTAGAAAAACCAAATTATGAGTAATATTAACGGAAAAAGTAAGAAAGAAAGAACTTATGATGCAATAGTTATCGGTTCTGGAATTAGTGGTGGAATGGCTGCTAAAGAACTTTGCGAAAAAGGACTTAAAACCATTGTATTAGAGCGTGGACGTGATGTAAAGCACGTTGTAGATTATCCTACTGCTAATCTTGATATTTGGGAAATGCCTTATGGCGGACGTATTCCAGAAAAAGTAATTCAAGAGCATTATCCAAAGCAAAATCGTACAGGTTACACGGTTCGTTATGGACATAAGCACTTTTTTGTAAAAGATTCTGAGCATCCTTACAATGAAGTTGATGGTAAAAGATTTGATTGGATTAGAGGTTATCAAGTCGGTGGACGTTCTTTAGTTTGGGGACGACAATGTTACCGTTGGTCTGATTATGACTTTGAAGCAAATGCAAAAGAAGGTGTTGCAATCGATTGGCCTATTCGCTATAAAGATATTGCACCTTGGTATTCTTATGCCGAAAAATTTGTTGGAATTAGTGGTCGTAAAGAAGGTTTACCTCAATTACCTGATGGTGAATATTTACCTCCAATGGATTTTAATTGTATTGAAAAACACGTTGCCGAAAGAATCAAGAAGAACTTTGACGATAGAATTATGACGATTGGTAGAACGGCTCATTTGACACAAGCACATAATGGTCGTGGTCAATGTCAATCTCGTAATCGATGTATGAGAGGTTGTCCTTTAGGCGCTTATTATAGTAGTAATTCAGCGGCTTTACCAGTTGCTGAAAAAACGGGTAATTTAACAATTCGTCCGTTTTCGATTGCTGCAGAAATATTATATGATAAAGAAACTGGAAAAGCTACTGGCGTTAGAGTAATAGATAAAGAAACTAAAGAAAGCATTGAATATTACGCAAAAATCGTTTTTGTTTGTGCTTCAGCAATCGGTTCTACTTCTATTTTAATGCAATCTCGTCCAGAAGGTCATGAAAATGGTTTAGGAAATGCAAGTGGCGCTTTAGGTCAGAATATTATGGACCACCATTTCCATGTTGGTGCAACAGCAGAGTTTGAAGGCTTTGAAGACCAATATTGGGTTGGTCGTCGTCCGAATGGAATTTACATTCCTCGTTTCCGTAATTTAGGTGGAAAAACAAATAAAGATTATCTACGTGGATTTGGTTATCAAGGTGGCGGAGCTCGTGATACTTGGTACAAAGCAGCGGAGGAAAAAGGATTTGGTGCAACTTTCAAGAAATCACTTGAGAAACCAGGTACTTGGACGATGAATTTATTAGGCTTCGGTGAATGTTTGCCATATGAAGATAATAAGATGACTTTGAATTATGATAAATTGGACCAGTGGGGATTACCAACGGTTGATTTCCAAACAGAATTCAAAGAGAATGAAATGAAAATGAGAGAAGACATGAGAATCTCTGCAGTAGAAATGTTGGAAGCTGCTGGAGGTAAAAATGTTACACCTTATGATAGAGGTGCTAATGTCGGATTAGGAATTCATGAAATGGGCACCGCTCGTATGGGTCGTGACCCTAAAACG
>CAZEOC010000245.1:0-6352 GCA_964513525.1 uncultured Saprospiraceae bacterium
TTTCTGATGTTTCACAAAAAAGCCACAAACGCAAAATTCGCATTTGTGGCTTTTGGCAATAATATCTGTTTAGCATTTTATCTGACATCTGATTTTTTCCTGACAGCGAAGCGGTCTAAAATCTGACTTCTCAGAAAAGTCTATCCGTATTTTACTACTAAACTTGTTACTAAACATAAAATAAACAAGGCAGCTGCTAAGCCCCAAGTTGCTTTTTCAATAAAATCAGTAGATTTTGCTGCACCAAACATTTGATTTCCTGCTCCACCAAAAGTAGCATCTAATCCACCACCTTTAGGATTTTGAATCAAAACTGCTCCCATCAATAATAAACAAACTAATGCAATCAATACTGTTAAAAACGTAATCATAATTATAAATTTGTTCGTCGTTAGTGTAGTTATTAAAACTTATAACGACTTTATTATTAAATACTTTTAATTAATTGTTTTATTTTGGCTGCAAAGTAAACCTTTTTTTGTGGATTTTTCAAAATTAATTGTTGATACATTCTGATTGACCGTTCAATTTTACCTTGTTTTGCCAATAAACCCGCATAAGTCTCCGAAATTAAACTCTCTTCCTCTAAAGGAATTTGAGCAATTCGTTGCAAATACGCCTTAATTTTAATCTTCTTATTTTCCTTAGAATCTGTTTTTGTAGAAAGTACTACTTTGATTTGTTCTACATTCTCACGACTTTCTTCCACAGCTTCTTCTTCTTCAAACTCTTCTGGAAATGCTTCTGCATCTTCATTTTCATAATTTGAAGTTTCTTTTGCAAAATTTATTGCTGGCGTTACAGGAACTTGTTGCACCTGTTCTGTTGCTAATAATTCTTCCGCTGTTGGTTTATCATCTAAGAAAAACAAATCACCTTCTTGACGTAAATCATCTTTTGAAAAGATATTATCTGGTGACAATTCAAAATCATCAGTTTCAACTTTCTCTTTCGGAATTATTTCAATTGTTTCATCAGCAATATGATTAGATTCAACTATATCTTCATCATCATGCTGTTCTTCTACCTTAATAGCATCCGAATTCTTCTTTTCAAATAAAGAAATATCTTCTTCGTTAGCAATTATTTTATTATCAATCTCAAAGCCGAATTCAATTTCATCATCTAAATCTTCCAATTCATCTTCACTAAGTAGATGGTCAATATTTTCTTCAATTGGCGCATGACTTTCAACTTTTTTACTACCAATAATCAAATGTTGAATTTCATTGTCCAAAACTTTTTTCTCAATTATAGATTGCTGCATTTTGTCGATATTTTCATTTACATTTTCAACTGTTGTTTCGTTTTCTGGGAACTCTTCTATAACATCGTTAATCTCTATTTCTGGTATTTCTGTATTAATTTCTTCATTCAATTTAGGTTCTTCTAAAGTAGTTGCTACATCTTCAATAATCTCTGAATTGATGGATTCAACTTTCAAATCTTCTGTATCTTCAATAAATTCAAATCCTAAATCTTTAGTATCAATAGCGTCTAATTCTTCCGTTTCAGTTTCATTAGCTTCTATTTTTTCTAATTCGAGTTCACTTTCAGTGACTTTTGATTCAACTACTTCTAAATCTTCTGCTTTATCACTTTCTATTTCATTAATAACTAAATTTGATTCTATTTCTTCTGATTCACTTTCTTGAATAGAATCATCAATCTGAACTTCTTCAATTACTAATTCTTCTTCCTCAATATTAGTTTCTACTATGTCTTCTTTAGTACTTTCTATTTCATTAATAACTAAATTTGATTCAGTTTCTTCTAATTCATCTTCCTGAATAGAATCATCAATCTGAACTTCCTCAATTACTAATTCTTCTTCAACAAAAACTTCTTTTTCAAGATTAAACCGTTCATCAGTTTCTTTTGATATTTCATTGAATAGATATTCCTCTTTTTTATCTGATTTCAATTCCACATCTTCAAGCAAAATTCCTTCTTCTATAGAATGTAACGGCAAAAGTTCTAATGTTTCTAAAGCTTCTGCAGTAACCAAATTATTTGCATATTCTAAAAGGTAAATATTTTCACCATTAATATATTTTCTTAGGAAGTTTCTATCATTAACATAAGTTGCCGTTTGATTGACTTGCTTTTCAAAATCTGGATGATTTCCTATTTTCAATTTCTTCAAATAAGCAATTCGTAAGCTTTGGACATAAGGATATTTCTCAATCAATTTTTGTAATTTATCGATTGAAACTGATTTGTCCTCTGGTGAATTTAAAAACGCTGAAAAATTTTCTGGCGTCATTGCTACGAATTTTAGACTTCAAAGTTAAATAATTAATTATATAAACTATGAATTATATGTTATAAAGTATTTGACGAAACACTTTGATTGTTTACTTTTCGTTTCCATTCCAGATATCCAAAGATAGAAACGATTACAAAAACTACATTCAATAAAGCAAAAAGATAACCCTCTCGACTTGCGTATAAATAAATATAAACCGTATCAATTACAATCCAATAAATCCAATTATCCAAAATTTTTCGAGTAACCAATGCTGTTGTAATAATTGAAAAAACGGTTGTAAAAGCATCTAAATAAGTAGAAGCTGCTGGCGTGAACTTATCAAATAAAAACCCAACTAAAAAGGATAAAATTAATCCACCAATGATTATTTGAATGTTTTGATTAAAAGACAATTGAGTAATACTCAATGCTTTCGCATTTTGATTATTACTTTCATTATCACTAAAACGAGTCCATTGATACCAACCATAGATACTTATTCCAACATAATAAATTTGTAATAAAGCATCAACATACAAATCAAAATAAGCATAAGCAGCATAAGCCAACATCGCCGCTCCAATAATTCCAAAAATCCAACACCAAACACTTTCTTTTGCAGCTAAAACTACATAGATTCCACTGGATAAAACAGCAACAACTTCAACCCAAGTCATCGCATTAATTGCACTTAATATTTCAATCATGTTTTTGTGTTGTTGTATTGTCGTGTTATTGCACTGTTGTGTTGTCGTTTGCTTTGTTAAATTTTGGTAGTCAGAAATTTATCTTTTCAGATAGATAAACCTTAAACTTCAATCTTTAATCAAAATAACGACAACACAACAAAACATCAGCTGATTACTAAGCCTTTTCTTCCCAAATCATCGCTAAATTCACAATCATTTCAACTGCTTTTTCCATATCTTGAACAGAAACCCATTCATGACGAGAATGAAAAGCGTGTTCTCCTGCGAAAATATTTGGACAAGGTAAACCCATAAATGATAATCGAGAACCATCTGTTCCTCCTCGAATATGTCCTTTCAATGGTTCAAGTCCTGCCCTTTCAATTGCTTCTACTGCATTATCAGAAACTTGAGGAAAATCCTTCAAGATTTCTTTCATATTACGATATTGTTCTTTTACGGTAAAAGTCGCTTTAGAACCAGGATAATTTTCTAAAACACTATTTAGAATTCCTTCTAAAAAGTCTTCATGTTCCTTTAATTTAGCCGTAACAAAATCACGGATAATAAAAGTAATTTTTGCCGTTTCCGTTGCTGCTTCTAAATTTACAGGATGAATAAAACCTTGTTTATCAGATGTCGTTTCCGGTGATAATCTATCTTTTGGTAAGGCTGCAACTACATCAGCTGCAATTTTAACTGCAGATTCTAACTTTCCTAAAGCAAAACCAGGATGAATAGAAACACCATCAATTTCAATAATTACTGCATCAGCGGAAAAGGTCTCATCTTCCATTGAACCTAATTCTTCACCATCAACTGTATATCCAAAGTCAGCACCTAATTTCTCAATATCCACCTTATCAACTCCTCTTCCGATTTCTTCGTCTGGAGTAAATAAAATACGAATATCTCCATGTTTCACATCAGGATTTGACATGAAAAAATTCGCTGCATCCATTATTTCTGCAACACCTGATTTATTATCTGCACCTAAAAGTGTGTGACCACTTGCAGTTATAATATCATTTCCTATTTGACGATTCAAAGACGGATAACGAGTCTTACTAATGATTTGAGAAACATCATCTGGCAAAATCAAATCCGAACCATCGTAATTTTTATGAATAATAGGTTTAACATTCTTTCCGCTACAATCTGGAGAAGTATCCATATGTGAACAAAAACAAATCACAGGAACTTTTTTATCCGTATTGCTCGGAATAGTCGCATAAACATAACAATGTTCATCTAAATGTGCGTCAGAAATTCCCATTTCATGTAACTCCTTTACTAATAAATTCCCTAAATTTCGTTGCTTTTCCGTACTCGGATGTGTTGTAGAATTTGGGTCAGACTGTGTATCTATTTTTACATATTCCAAAAAACGTTCTGTAACTGTATGTTTAATGTTTAATTTTGTCATAGTATTTTTGATATTAGTATACTTTAGTTTTAAATATTAAATTTTAGACGTATCGTAACTATTCAGCAAGAAGTCAGACCATCTTAGATTGTGAGAAAATATATTTCAAACTATCTGACATTTGATAGTAAAACGGTCTGACATCTGTCTTCTGAATAGTAATAAATGATTCTACAATAAAGTAGATTGTCAATAAAATTCACAAAAATAAAAAAGCAATTATCATATAATAGAAATTATAGCGAAAAGAAATGAATAAGTTACTTCAAAATATAAATTTGAATTTTCCTGAAATTATTTTCAAAATTAATTGACATTTGAAACAATTTGTTTTAAATTTGTTTTATTGATAATAATTAGAAACAAGATTAATCTTATGAATATCGAAAAATATCAACATCAAATTAGAGTCGGAATTAGTAAAGTAAGTCATTTATGGGGACAAATTTGGTTTAAAATATTTTTAGTAGCTGCTATAGTATTTGTATTAATCAATAAGAACTTAAGTTTAAACTTCAATTTAAGTGGAGGAGAACAATACACTGAAAATCAGTATAAAGAACCTGTTACTGAAACTCCCGTGGTGATTACGAAAGAAGTAGAAAAGGAAACTAAGGTTGTACCTAAAATAGTCAACAATAAAGAAAAAATGGAAATCAGTATTTTCGATTTCGGATATTTATTAATGGCAGATGCACGTTCATTTCATGATGATAATCGGGTCAATAATTTTTCAAATATTGGTTTAGTTATCAATCCTGAATTCGTAAAAAAGCATAAAGTTGACCCAGCTATTGTCAAAGAGAAACAAAATATTGTAAATACTTATATTAATACCTATAAAGGAATTGCCAAAGCAGAAGAGAAAAAATATGGAATTCCTGCTTCAATTACAATTGCACAAGGACTTTTAGAGAGTGATGCAGGTGGAAGTCGTTTAGCTCGAAATAATAATAATCATTTTGGAATTAAATGCTTTTCCAGAACTTGTAAAAAAGGTCATTGTGTGAATTATACTGATGATTCTCATAAAGATTTCTTTAGAAATTTTGATTCTACTTGGGGCAGTTTTAGAAGTCATAGTGTTTTATTACAAAAACCTCGATACAAAGCATTGTACAAATTGAAGACAACAGATTATAAAGGTTGGGCAGAAGGATTACGAAAAGCAGGTTATGCAACTGATAAACGTTATGGAAAAAAATTAATTAAAATTATAGAAATTTTAAATCTGGATGAACTTTAGAAATTGAGAATTATGATTTTTTCATAAAAGTCAATTTTAAAATAGTCGAATTATTAAGTATAACTTAATTTGTTAATATTCAGAAGACAGTTGTCAGATGTTTTGAAATGTATTTTCTGATAATCGAAGATAGTTTGACAGCGAAGTGGTCTGATTTCTGACTTCTTGCAGAATAGTTACCTTAATTTTATTAATTATATGAATCTTCCATATTGTTCTTAATAAAATGCAACTATTTAACTTGTTATTTGTCTATGTATTTAGCGATTTGTCTTAAAAAAGTCTTAATAGTTCTAAAAAATGTTACTTTTTATGGAAATCGTAGTATTATTGAGTATCATAAGAAAACGACGATTAAATAAACCTGCAAATCAACTCAAATGAAAAAATCAACTATTCAAACAGTCATTATTTCATTTTTATTAGTTTTAAGCCTTTCTGCATATTTGTATGTTAATACAAATACCCAATTTCAAATTTCTGATAGTGAAACTTCACAACAAGAAGAAATCATCAATGATGAAAATACAGAAACTGAAATTACTTTTATTGAGGCTGAATTATTAAAAAAAATTGTTAAAAAAGCTGCCAGCACTTTACCAATTACTAATTTATAGAATCTAATTCTACAAAATTCTAAAAGGCATCATTTATATATAAATGATGCCTTTTTTGTTTAATTCAACTTAGAGCTTGTCTAAAATTTATTTCGAGCTGAATATCAGTAATTTACGGTTCTG
>CAZEOC010000246.1:0-6344 GCA_964513525.1 uncultured Saprospiraceae bacterium
TTTTTAATAATTAATTTAAAATCATGAAACCACTATTATTATCAATAATTGTATTTTTCGTTTTCACGAATGGTTATCAATTAGAATCCTTACTCTTTGAAGATAAACGAGATGGTAAAACTTATGAATTAATAAAGGTGAATGACTTGTTTTGGTTTGGGCAGAATTTAGATTTTGGAACCGAAAAATCAGTATATTATTCAGAAGATAGTTTGACTAATGAAGGTTGCGCTCAATTTTATAATGTAGAAGATGCAAAAAAAGTTTGCCCAGAAAATTGGCGATTACCGACCAAAAAAGAAGTGAAAAGATTGATTAAATATGCTAAGAAAAATGATACTAATGTTTTAGAATTATTAAATATTACATTATGTGGAAGGATAGATTATGGGAAATCTGCTAAATTAGGGCAACAAACTACTTTTTGGTTAGATGAACCGCTTGAAAATGGCGATATTTCACATTGGCATATTTTTGATGAAAAAGTAGAATTACATAAACATAATGTCGTGAATGCAGCTCGTCAATTTCCTGTTCGTTGTGTTTGTGGGGAATTAAATTAAATTATGGAAACATACGCTAATGCACTAAAAATCGGGATTTTATTTTTTTCAGTTTTAATAATTGTAGAACTGATAATCAGCCGATTAATGAATAAGAAAGTATATTCTTTGATGGATACAATTTCTGGTTTGAGTTCTGGAATGACAAATAATATTAAATCCATTTTTAAATTAACGATTGTTATAATTAGTTATGATTTCTTAGTAGAATACTTAGCGATTTTTGAATTAAAAGTAAACTGGATTGTTTATTTATTGACTTTTATTTTAATAGATTTTGCATCTTATTGGAGTCATCGTTGGAATCACGAAATCAATATATTTTGGAATAGACATATCATTCATCATAGTAGTGAAGAATTCAATTTATCAGCAGCTTTAAGACAATCAATTTCGGGATTATTCGAGATTTATTTCTTCTTATATATTCCGATAGCGATTTTAGGAATTCCGTTACAAGTAATTGCGATTTTAGCGCCTATTCATTTATTTGCTCAATTTTGGTATCATACGAGATTGATTGATAGAATGGGATTTTTAGAAAATATCATTGTTACGCCTTCTCATCACAGAGTTCATCATGCAATTAATCCAGAATATATTGATAAGAATTATGCAGCGATTTTCATTGTTTGGGATAAATTATTTGGAACTTTTCAAGAAGAAAAAGAAGCGATTCCACCAGTTTATGGTGTAAAAAAGCCAGTTCAAACTTGGAATCCAGTTATTATTAATTTTATGCATCTTTGGCAATTGATAAAAGACGCTTGGAGAACAGAAAATATTTGGGACAAAATCCGAATTTGGTTTATGCCAACAGGTTGGCGACCAGCTGATGTCAACGAAAAATATCCAATTATTTATAATGAAAATCCTTATGAACAAGTAAAATATAAAACCAATTCAACACCGTTATTTAATATTTGGAGTATCCTCCAATTAGTAATTCATTTAGGATTTCAATTTCATATTTTGGCATTATTACCTCATTTTCCTTATCAAACAACCTTAGTATATGGAATATTCACGGTTGTGTCGATTTTCGCTTATACAACACTTATGGACAGGCATCAATTAGCGATTCCATCAGAATTATTTAAACTCTTATTTGGATTGAACTTATTGTATTATTACCAAAGTTGGTTTAATGAAAATTTGATTGTAACGATTTTGGTATTTTGTTATCTACTTTTTTCTTTTGGAATGACTTATTGGTTCAGTAAAAAAGATGTTATATAATAATTTTCAATTCTTCATTTTCTATTTTCAATTATTCATTAACTAACTTTGTTGTTTTAGTTTATTTGTAAATAATCATAATATAAGATGGCAAAGAAGAGCATTTTAATCAAATCTGCTTCCGTAATTAACGAAGGAAAAATAAGCGTTCAAGATATATTCATTAAGGATGGAAAAATAGAAAAAATAGGAGCTTTAGCAGTTGATGCAGATACTGTAATTGATGCGAAAGGGAAATATTTGATGCCAGGAATTATTGATGATCAAGTACATTTTCGGGAACCAGGATTGACACATAAAGCTGAAATTTATACAGAAGCTCGTGCAGCAGTTGCAGGCGGAACGACTTCATTTATGGAAATGCCGAATGTGAAACCTGCGACTTTGACACAAGAATTATTACAGAAAAAATATGATGTTGCGGCTGAAAAGTCATTAGCAAATTACTCATTTTTTATGGGTGCATCGAATGATAATTTGGAAGAAGCTTTAAAAACAGACCCGAAAACAGTTTGTGGTTTGAAGATTTTCATGGGTTCGAGTACTGGAAATATGTTGGTTGATGACCGTGAGGTTTTAGAGAAATTATTTTCTCAAATAAAAATGTTGATTGCAACGCATTGTGAAGATGAAGCAACAGTTCGTAAAAACATGGCTGCTTTTAAGGAAGAATATGGAGAGGAAGTTCCGATTCATTTGCATCCTGTGATTCGTAATGTAGAAGCTTGTTACAAATCTTCAAGTTTAGCGATTGAATTAGCGAAAAAATACGATACTCGTTTACATATTTTACACATTACCACAAAGGAAGAATTGGATTTATTCCGAAATGATATTCCATTAGCGGAAAAACGAATTACTTCTGAAGTTTGTGTGCATCATTTATATTATAATGCAGATGATTATGCAACAAAAGGAACTCAAATCAAGTGTAATCCTGCGGTAAAAGGAAAAGAACATCAAGAATCATTATTACCAGCTTTATTAGATAATCGTTTGGATATTATTGCAACCGATCACGCTCCACATACTTGGGAAGAGAAGTCAGGAACTTACTTCAAAGCGCCATCTGGTGTTCCTTTGGTACAACATTCTTTGAATGTAATGTTGGAATTCTATCATGAAGGAAAAATTAGTTTGGAGAAAATTGTGGAGAAAATGTGTCATGCTCCAGCGATTTGTTTTGAGGTAGAAAAACGAGGATATATTAGAGAAGGATATTGGGCAGATTTGATTTTGGTAGATTTAGACCAAGAATGGACAGTTACTAAAGAGAATGTTTATTATAAATGTGGTTGGTCGCCATTTGAAGGACATACTTTCAAAGGAAATATTAATACAACTATTGTAAGCGGACATATTGCTTATCAAAATGGTGAATTCGACGAAAGTCAAAAAGGAATGCGTTTAACATTTGAGCGATAGAATTCTAAAAGAAATATTAATTACATATAAATCTATTAGGCGGAAATTACGGAAAGTAATTTTCTCCTATTAGATTGGTTTTAGGTAAGAATGATATTGTAGAATAAATAGGTATTTATAATTTATCTGATGGCTTTGAGTAACATCAATTTAACAAGATACAATGAAAAAATTATTATTTTTTATTCCGTTTTTAATCTTAGTTTGGGGTTGTAATGAAGAGATTGAAGCTTGTTTAGATCCCGAAGCTTCTAATTTTGACCCAAGTGCGGATGTTTCTTGTTGTTGTGAATATCCACAATTCAGTATTCGATTTAGTTATAATAATTATGATATTGATACGACAACTTTTGGTTTGAATTCAACTTATAATGATGTCGTAAACAATCCTTATTCGATTAATGATATTACAATGTATTTGTCTGATTTTGAATTGATTAAAATAGATAATTCTGTAATTCGTGTTGAAGATTCTATTGAAATTCAACTACTAAATGGAACAGTCGAAAATTATATTGATGATATTATTTTATTAAAAACGAATACCTTTCAATATGATATAGGAACAATCCAAAACTCAGGAAATTACCAAACGTTAAGGTTCAAAGTAGGCTTAAACGAAACGATAAATCAAACAAATCCCGATTCAGTCGCAGCTACAAGTGAATTGAATCGTATTAATGAAATGCATAATGGAACAACTTATACTTTTGCTGAAGTAGAAATGATAAAAGATACTGCTGATGTTGATGCGATTTCTACTTTTCAAGTGAGTCAAAACTATCTTCAAGTTGAATTAACGTATGATTTTACCATCATTGCAGGATTTGATAAAGTACTCACCATCAATGCAGATTTGAAGCAAATTTTTGATGGAATTGATTTTAGAAACGAAACCGATGCCGCTATTTTATTAAAAATGGAAACTAATTTAGCTACAATCTTTTCTGTTGTTGAATAAGTGCAAATAAAAAAAACTACTTTTTGAGTAAACAAGTACGATTTCAAATTCGTTTTGTATTTTTATAATTCAGTTTTTACCACATTGTGATTTCACTCACCAATAGATTAAAAAATAATTAGGAATTTAGGAAAATTAAAAATTATTCAGTGAACTATTAATTATCAATTATTTGACCTATGAATTTAGGAAGATTAATAAAGTATAATTCATGGTTTAACTGCTTATACGTTGCTTTGTAATTAATTCAAATTATTGATTATTAATGAATGGTTTTGAGAATCGTTCGTAATTCATAGTTTATTAAAAATCTTCCTATTATGAAAAAAGTAATTTTTATTTTATTAGCGTTCGTGATGGTAATTGCATCTTGTGATCCTGATGTAGACCCAGAAATTACAACAACAGATTTAACACTGAACTTCAAAGGAAAAGTTGGAGAGGAAAACTTAGTGTTTTTTAAATATTATCCTACCGAAAATGGCGATTCTTTATTCTTAAATGTCGTTCATTTCTTCGTTTCTGATATTCGATTAGTAAATGGAAGTGAAGAAACACAAATCGAAGATATTGCGGTTTTAGATTTTGTAAATAATCATTCAGTCGATTCAGAAGAAGGCGAAACGATTACGATTGAAGGAATAGATATCGGAACCTTTACAGGAATTAAATTTGGACTTGGAGTAGATTCCGTATTGAATAAAACGATTCCTGCAGACTACGAAATATCAGAACCTTTGGCAAATGCTTCGGAATATTGGGAATGGAGAGAAACCTATATATTCGGAAAGTTTGAAGGACGTTTCAAAGCAAATGATGGCACACAAACAGGCTATGCTTATCATCCAGGAACTAATGAATTATACAGAGATTTATCTTTTAATAAATCAATTAATTTGCTTCCAAGTATTCCAACAACAGTAGATTTTACGATTGATTTTGGAGAGGTGTTCAAACAAGGAAATAGTTATATTGATATTGAAAACAATAATATTTCTCATACTGGACAAGACGATTTGTGGTTAGTCACGCAAATTATGGACAATCTGGCTGGAGCAATTGAGTAAATTATTGTATTGATTCTATTCATATCATCCGTAATGGAATCAAAATCGCAACTTGAGATAATGAGAATATTAATCTTGCTAAGTTTGGTACTTTTTTATAACTGCGAAAGGGTAGAAGAAGCATCAACGTTTCAAGTTCAAAAACCAGCTCATTTTCCTAATTTTCAATCACCAGAAGGAAATGAATTGACAATAGAAAGAGTTGAATTAGGAAAGCGATTATTTTACGAAACTGCTTTGTCGATTGATTCGACCGTTTCTTGTTCAACTTGTCATCTGCAACAATTGGCTTTTTCAGACGGAAAGACGAAAAGCTTAGGTGTAAAAGATAGTTTAGGAGCAAGAAATGCACCCGCTTTGATTAATTTGGCGTATGATAAATTTTTCTTTCATGATGGCGGCGTGACGAGTTTGGAAACACAAGCAATGTCTCCAATTTTGAATCATGCAGAAATGGCATTTGGCATTCATGAAGCCGGAGAACGTTTAGCAAAAAACTCCGATTATCAAAAACGAAGTCAAGCAGCTTATAATCGAGAAATGTCTGCCTATGTTATCGTTCGAGCTTTGGCAGCTTTTCAGCGAACGTTGATAAGTGGAAATTCGCCTTTTGACCAATTTTATTATCAAAATGATTCGATTGCTTTAACGAAAAGTCAGCAACGAGGTTGGACAGTTTTTAATGAAAAAGGAAATTGTATTAATTGTCATTCAGGGTTTAATTTTACAAATTTTGGTTTTGCAAATAATGGCTTATATCAAGTTTTTAAAGATAGAGGACGTTCAAGAATTTCTTTGAAAAAAGAAGATGAAGGAAAATTCAAAATACCAACTTTACGCAATATTCAACTGACTTCGCCATATATGCACGATGGAAGTTTACCGACTTTAGAAAGTGTTATTGAGCATTATGATTCAGGAGGAAAACAGCACGAAAATCAAAGTGAATTTGTAAAAAAGTTAAACTTGACGAAACAAGAAAAAGCTGATTTGGTTAATTTCTTACATAGTTTAACGGATACTTCATTTATTAATAATGAAGCATTCAAAAATTATTAAAAATAATGTTGTTATAATCAGTATTCCTTA
>CAZEOC010000247.1:0-6340 GCA_964513525.1 uncultured Saprospiraceae bacterium
CGAGAAAAATCAAAGTTCAAAAAACCAGGTGGAGAAATTCACCCGACAGTTTTAGCTTTAGAAGCAGAATTAAAAATGGTTAAAAATAATAATCGTATCATGAGAGAGAAAGTGAGAGAACTTCATTTAGATTTAGATGAACAGGAAGACACTTTTAATACTTATTAATCAATGATTGGTTATCTTAAATAGTTTTGGTTCTCTGTAGAATCCTGTAATAAATCTTGTAATTTATAAAATCACTTTACTTAATGGACGAAGTCAGCAGTTGCAGTCAGCAGTTAACTAATTTTTGACCGCTACCTGCTACTGCCTACTATCGTAGTAATATTACGTTTTGTGCAATCTTACTCGTAAATCACAGAATTTCACAAAGAATCGTAATTTTTTAATAACCAATCATCGATTTTAAAATTTACTTCCAGTTACTTTCTTTAAACTGAGGAAAATCATATTTTATCCTTTGACAACTTGATTCCTGTTCTTCATCCATATTTACTTCATATCGAACACAAGGAACTTTAGCACCTTGAACTAATCCACTTTTCACAGCCCAATCTCTTGGCGGATATTGTCCTACACCTTCAACATTAAAAATCTGACCAGAATTAGCTTCTGAATTCATAGATGAGGAATAAGCTTCATTTGGAGAAAAATTAAATTTGATAATAGCTTCATCTGGATTACTTCCATCTACTTGAGTAATCGTTGCCATTCCTTTTATTCCTTTGTAATAAGAACAAGAACCAATCATAGTTGTTGGTTTCGATGCTGCAGTCAATTCTCCTGCTGCTTCATTCACTTCTTCTACAACTTCTGCTACTTTTCCTCCACTTGTAGTTTTTGCTGGTTTACATGACCAAACTGTCAATGAACACACACAAACCAGTAATACAAACAGTTTTGATAATTTTTTCATAAATATTGTATAATTTTAATTTAATAATTCATTCTTTTTGCAATAAATAATTCTGTAAAAATGCAAACTACTATGATAACAATCAATTCAATTACTATTTTTGTTTAAAATTAAAGTATTAAACGTATGATTTTATTGAAAGTCACGTACGAAACATTAGAAAATGACTATGTTCGTTACTTGTTACATCACAATTGGCGTAGTGTAGAAAGATTGCGTTTGCGATTAACTATTCATCTTTTATTAGCAATTGCTTATTTAGGAATTACTTTTTCCTTATTTATAGAACCGCTTTATAGTTGGAATAACATCATATTGGTTTTGGTTGGTGTTTCTATTCAAGCTTTGATTCCAATTTTGATGGAATACAGAATAACAAAAGCTGCTCAAAAAAAGTATAATCAAAGTTATCCAAATGGATTCAAACCAACTACTTTAGAAGTTACCAAAGATAGTCTAACGCTCACAAAACCAGAAGGTATTATTGACCTTTGGCTTGGTAAAGTTACTAATTTAGAAGAATTTGAAGATTTGCTGATTATTCACACGACAGAATTTACAATAATGCTTAGTCAAAAGGATTTTGAAAATAGAACAACTTATGAAGAATTCATTGGAACTTTGTGGGAATTGGTTACTCGATTAAAAGATTTTGATTAGAATTTCATGTACTGTTTTTATACTTTTGACAAATGAATCAAAATTAAAAAGCAATAAATTTATTCTAAATTAACATTAAGTTGACTAACATATTTTTTAGACCTTAAATAATCTCTGAACATAAGAAAAACTCATCGGTAAATATTATTAATATGAATAAAAACAACGAAAACCCTATAGTAGAATCACCCAAAACCAAAGATTTATTAGGAGAACTTTGGAAAAAAATAGTAGATTTTTTCCAAGATATAACAGATATAAAAGAAGGTTCTGACCAAATCGGAACGATTACTTCTATTATGGCAAATAAGGAAATGAAAGGCTCTAATGTTTGGCTTTTATTTTCTGCAATTATTGTTGCTTCGATTGGATTAGATACCAATTCACCAGCTGTAATTATTGGAGCCATGCTTATCTCTCCTTTAATGTCTCCGATTTTAGGAATTGGATTATCCGTCGGTATCAATAATCGATTAACCTTAAAAGAATCTCTAAAGCATTTTGGAATTGCAATTGTCGTAAGTTTAGTGACTAGTTTCTTATATTTTAGTTTAACGCCTTTATCCAGTGTTGAAGCAACAAGCGAAATGTTAGCCAGAACTTCTCCTACTTTTTTAGATGTATTAATAGCATTTTTTGGTGGAATTGCTGGTGTTGTTTCAGGCACAAGATTAGAAAAATCTAATGCTATTCCGGGTGTAGCTATTGCGACGGCTTTATTACCACCACTCTGTGTGGCTGGATACGGTTTAGCAAATGGCGAATGGTGGATGTTTTTAAATT
Organism: uncultured Saprospiraceae bacterium; assembly: GCA_964513525.1. GTDB lineage: Bacteria > Bacteroidota > Bacteroidia > Chitinophagales > Saprospiraceae > CAWVWD01. The sequence continues at coordinate 2,363 of CAZEOC010000247.1, forward strand.
CCTTTTATTTATTTTTCATCAACTCCGTTTTTGTAGCTTTAGCAACTTATCTAATTGTGCGATTATTAGATTTTCCTTTCAAACAATATGTAAATGATAAAGAACGAAGAAGAGCTAAATTATTAATTGCAGGTTTTGTTATTTTAATCATTGTTCCAAGTACATTTATCTTTTTTAATGTATTAAAAGACTTGAATCAAAAGCAATATGTAAAGCAATATGTAAAAGAAAACTTTTCTAATGCTTTTAATGTAACGGATAAAATCACAGGTTCAGATTCTCTAAACTTAACTATTTTTTGGTTCGGAAAACCAATTTCAAGTGAAGATAGTATGACATATGCACAAGATTTAGGAAATAAAAGAGTCGCATTTAGAATCGTACAATCTGAATATGGAAATGAATATGCAGATAATATTCGGAAATCTATGCGAACTGAAGAGTTACTAAAGGCTTTAGAAGAAGAAGAAAAATCAAGGGAAACATTGATTGAAGAGAAGAAAGCATTAGAAACAAAATTGATATTATTAGAAACTCAGAAAACTTTACTTTCTACGGTTGTTGAAGAGTATAAAGTTACCTATCCCGAATTAGAAACAATTGGTTTTGCTAATGTAGAACAATCTGCGGATTCCGCTTGTGTTTATATTCCAACACTGTTTTTTAATTGGAAAAGGAAAACGCCAATGAGTAAAAGGAAAGATTACGAAAAGCGCATTTCTACTGCTTTTCAAAAACGTTTTGAATTAGATACCATCGTCACAAGAAATTAATCTCCTGATATAAATTTGCACGCAATTATTAATAAAAAATGCAAAAAGTTCAATATTTTATGTTTAATCCCCAAAAATCGGGGCAAACTGGTTTAAAAAACCAATTCTTTAGATTATTGACTGTAAGAGATGTACTCGAATAAGATAAAGTATTCCTATATTTCATTTTATTCAAGTACATCTAAAAAGGCGGTTTTCAAACCGTCTAAACGCAGAATATTTATCAGTTAGAATATGACTGTTTGGTAGTGTTATTAAAGTGTACTTTTTGAAATCAAAAATCACAACTATTTAAAAACCCTTCTTCTTTTTCCTTGATGAAAAAGGATTGTCACAAAACAGAGATAAACAACGATTATAATCAACTGTTTTACAGTTAGTTATATTTTTTAACTTGTTGTTTTGTTCGTGTAAATGATATAGTTTTGGGTTGAATTTGGTACTTATTTGTACCTCATGTATTTATTAATATCCAAAACAATATTCATAATGAGTAGAACGACAAGTGTAAATTTACGACAAAAATCCATTTCAAATGGTCGCCTTAGTTTATTTTTAGATTTTTATCCTGCCATCATAAGCTCAAAGACAGGAAAGAAAACTCGAAGAGAATTTTTAGGAATTTATATTAAGGAAAATCCAAAGACTGTAACCGAACGTAAAAATCGGAACGAAAAACTAAAACAAGCAAATGCATATCGAACAGAAATAGAATTACAAATTATCAACGGAACTTATGGTAAACAGAAGATTGAAGATACTAATATTGATTTTCTAAAGTATTTTGATGACTTTGTAGAATCTCATAAGGATAAAAAAGCGAACACCTACAATTGTATTAAATCAGCATATCTTAGATTTTGTGATTTTTGTAATAATGAATTGCATATTAATGAAGTTAACAAAGCTTTAGTAGAAAAATATCGTACATACTTAGGTAATGCAAAGAACTTTAAAACAGGTAAACCGATTTCTCATAATTCTAAATCAACTTATTTCTCCAAATTTAGAAGTGTAATACTAAAAGCTTATCAAGATGGTATTTTAAAAACAAATCCTTTGGTTCATGTAAAAGGAGTGGGTTTAATCCAAAGTGAAAGAGAATTTTTGACTATTGATGAATTAGGTATGCTAATAAAAACGCCAACACCTTATGAAAATGATAATTTATTTGAAGTCGTAAAGTTTGCAGTTTATACTGGTATGAGATTTTCAGATATTCAAAAATTAAAATGGAGTGAGATACAATATTCTGATGTTTTAAAACATCATATTAAATTTACCCAAAAGAAAACTTCTGATAAGAATTCATTTACAATTCCAAATCACATTTATAAGTTATTAGGAGAAAGAAGAGGTAATGAAGACTTAGTTTTTGACAAACTACAAGGTAAATGTACTTTCAATCGAAAGTTGAAAATTTGGACACAAGCAGCAGGTATTGATAAACATATCACGGCTCATTGCTTACGTCATACTTTTGCTACACTTCAAATTGCTAATAAGACAGATATTTTTACGGTTTCAAAACTATTAGGTCATAAGAATATTAAAACAACTCAGATATATGCTCATATTATGGATGAAGCTAAAGTTGAAGCTGCTAATGCTATTCCTGTTATTTAATCAAAGAAGGCGTTCCAATTGGAATGCCTTCTTTGGCTAAATTGCTAATCCATTAAGTATATATTGTTTATTTGCGTTATCAATTCCTCTAACATTTACTTCTTCTAAAATCAATTGTGATGGTCTATCGTCATTAAAAGTATCTTGGGCATCAGCAAAAGTTATTTTTGTTAATTCCTCTATTAAACCAACTTCTACTTGATATGTTTCTGCTTGCTCAAAATCATTAAAAAAATCATTCTCTTTTGAAACAGTTCTTGATTTGAATACAATTTCTTCCCGTTCTAAAATATGTTTTTGTCCAACTAAAAAAGCAACTCTTGATAAAATATTATCTTGATTTATATAATATATTACTTTCCAAAATAGTGTTGGAATCTTTATACTTTCTTCTCTCACTTCGGTAACAAATAATGGGTCATTTACATCTAAAACTGCTCCTGTAAAAACATTTACCTTTAAGTCGTGGCTACTTGCTTCGTCATGTAATATATAGTTTTCAATATTTAACCAAATTGACCGATTGACTTCTTTCCGTTGAGGTACACTATTCGTATAATAGAACGTTTTTCGTGCAGCTTCTTTTACATCTTCAACATTTTTTCCCCATTGAACATCTTCTCGTTTGGTTAAATGTCCTCTATCAAAATCACTTCTATCAGCACTATACAACTCTCTTCCCCATTGATGTTTATAGGCAATTCGTCTATCTTTTATCCATCTATCTCCATGTTTAAATAATCCTTTTCTTGGTATAGCTTGAAATTGACTACCATCAATATTTGAAACAGTATAAATAGGAAATCGTCTTTCGGAATGTTGTATCAAACTATAATTCAAATAACGTAAGATATTATCTTTTGAGTTTTTAACAGGTGCTATAAAATTAGAAAGTTCTTCGGCAAGTAAAGGATAATCAACAATAAAATCTTTTCCTAAAAAATCAATTTGATAACCATTCATAATTAATATATTTTGTTTATTGGAATTGATACTTTAAATATCAAATTGAAACTACATAAAACATTCTAAAATTGAAAATTCAGAATATGAAGTTTTTCATCTTTAACTTTCTATCACTCACCAATTCCCTCAAAAAACACTTCCACAAAATCCTCAATCTTCAATAAAATTCGTTCAAAAACTCGTTTTCGTTCTCTGATTTTTGGTTTCGTTTCTAATAAGCCAAGGACATCATTTCGCAATGGTTTTCTTTGAGTATAAATGTAATTATTAACCAGTAGTTGCAATTGTTCTCCGTCCAAATTTTCATTTTTGACTAAGTTCTCAAAAGCTTTTTCTTGTTCTACTGTCCAATAGTTTTCAAATACTTCTGAAATATCGCTACTCTCTTTAATTTTTGGTAAATGTTCATCAATGAACTTTTCTATCAAATCCTTTTTGCTACGTAAGTTTGTACTTCCTCCTAAAAGGTCAATGATTTGCTTTTTACGTCTGCCTTTTTCTACATCTTCCTGACTAAGATAAACATCTGTAAGATAGATATATGCTTCAGCATTTTGTGGATCAATTGAAAGAACCGATTCAAATCTTTCGATGGCTTTTTCGTATTGCCCAG
>CAZEOC010000248.1:0-6336 GCA_964513525.1 uncultured Saprospiraceae bacterium
CATCAAATATTAATAACACACCATATTTATAACATTTCAATCGCAAACATTCCAAAAATGCTTTGTCTTGTAATAATAAACCATTATTCGCAGGAACTGGCTCTATAATTATACAAGCAATATCATCTCCGTATTCCTGCAATGTTTCTTCCAAAGCAGTTCTATCATCTAATGGCAAAACGATAGTTTCCTTTACGAATGCTTCTGGAATTCCTGCCGATGTACTTTCTCCAAATGTCGCTAAACCAGAACCCGCTTTCACTAAAAGTGAATCTACATGTCCATGATAACAACCTTCAAATTTGATAATTTTGCTTTTTCCAGTTACACCTCTTGCCAAACGTATCGCAGACATTACAGCTTCTGTACCCGAGCTTACAAAACGAATTTTTTCAATGAATCGATTATTATCAACGATTAACTTTCCAAGTTCATTTCCCAACTTAGTCGGTGTTCCGAAAGAAGTACCTTTCTTCACCGTTTCTATTACATAATCTTCAATTTGTTGATTTTTATGCCCCAAAATTAATGGACCCCAAGAACAACAAAAATCTAAAAACACATTATCATCTTCATCGTATAATCGACAACCTTCTCCCCTTTTGATAAACAAAGGCGGACCTGAAACAGATTTGAATGCTCGTACAGGAGAATTTACACCACCTGGAAAATATTGTTTCGCTTCTTCAAATAGTTTAGCTGATTTTTCTCTTTTCATCTATATTAATTGACCATGGATAATTGATAATGGATAATTGAAATCAAAATATTTGCAATTTATCATTTAACAATTAACGTATTAATTACTAATTATTAACAAAAGTAGGTTTATCAACATCTTAAAACAAGTAGATTCATAAATGTTGTTTTACAATGACATTTTGTTTTAATTCTAAATAAGTAATCGGTCATAAATAGATATTTGTAATAAATTAATAGTCAGCTTTTTATTACTAAAAAAAATAAATTGAACTTATATTTGAGTTTTCACCACAGTATTCACAAAGTTTGTAGAATCTTTTTTTTAATAAAAATTTGAGAAAAATCACGCTAACAAAATCGCTAACCATGAAAACAGAAGTTAAAGAAATACAAGATACCTTGATTGGTTTATTAAAAAATCAACAACCAAGTTTGAAAATAAATAAGGAAACAGCCGAAAACTTTGAAGTAAGTGGAACGATTCCAACTATGCAAGGCAAAAAGAAAGTTGATGGTCATTATTTTGCATCCGTTGTTCCAAAAGCAAAAGATTGTCGATTATACTTTTTCCCAATTTATACCGACACAGAAGCTTTTAAAGATATTTCTCCAGCATTACGAAAGTGCCTAAAAGGAAAAAGTTGTTTTCATATCAAAAAAATGGATGAACAATTGGAAAAAGATATTGAAGCAATGATAAATTTAGGTGTAGAAGTTTATCGTTCAAAGGAAATAGTAAGTTGATAAAATAGAATTCTAAAAACGTCTAATCAGAATAAAAACGTAAAACAAATGGCTTTCGCCAAATAGTTGCACTCACCAATCTATTAGCTGATTTCGCAAAATCAAATAATAAATCCAACCAAGTTTAGCTTCAAACCCCATTTTTCCGTTGAGCGCTAATATGCTTAAAGTTTGAAGCTAAATCAAAGTTTAAATCGAGCATTTGTTTTAAGTACCTGGACATAATTAAACGGGTATAAATAACGTAGTTGTTTTTTTGCTATACGATTTATAAAAATGTGAGCATAGCCGAGTTATACGAACATTTTTTAAAGAAGTAAAAAAAAAATGATTCATCCCGATTTTTATCGGGAGAACAAGTTGAGTTAAATAAAATCCCGATTTTCGGGGTTAGAATACTTGGGTAATTGTGTGCAGGTACTTAAAATCATCGAATTGAATTCATAATGTTATTAAACAATAATTTTCATTTCCCTTTATTTACAATAAGCCTTCCTTCTATACCGTTAATAACGGTGTGATTTAACATTCTTTTAAATTTCTCCGTATTAAAAACCATTACAAAATTTAAAAATCGTTTTGGTATGTGTACTTTTGAGGAATATTAGAATTTCCTATTTCAATACAAAAACATTTTTACAAAATAATATCATAATGAGTAAGAAAATCATATTAACATTATTCGTAGGAATTTTGGTTTTTGCTTTTTCAGAAACTGCATTTGCTCAAAAGGAATCTACTACCAAAAAAGTAGCAGAAACTACTATAACAGAGAAAATGAAAACACCTGAAAAATACAATCCTAAACCTCAATCAGTTGCTACCAAAGCTTCTAAAAATCCAATTCGACCTGCAAAAACAAAAGCAGAAGAAATTAGAGATTTAAAAATTATCATTAAAAAATTAGAAGCGAAGGAGAACAAATTACCTTATGATGAAAAGCGACTAACTCGTTTGAAAAAGGAATTAGTAGAAAAAGAGAAATAATAGATTATTATAATTTCGATTATAATATTTAAGACTATGAAGTAAAGAATTACTTTGTCTTACACTAAAACGAATCAATAGATAAATACTTGAATATGATTCATTTCATAAAAATCAAGTAATAATCAAACTAAATATGAAAAAACTAATCACTTTTTCCGCTTATATTCTTGGAATATCAATCGTCTTAATGGCTGCAAATATTCCTAATGATTGGATAGAAACCGTTGATGAAACTTTTGATGGAATATTATTCCAAACAAATACGACACCAACTGAAACTTCAGATTTAGCAATCGTTCAAGAATGGTTAAATGAAGATAATACAGCTACGCCAAACACTACAAGTAATCTTACAGCCATGTGTTTTGATGATGCTGGAACTGTAACCAGAACATTGGGAAGTGGCGCTGCTGCTAATACAATCCAAACATTATGTTGGGGTTCAGATTATATAATTGCTCATGATGGAAATGGTGATTTCTCTGGAGATGGAGACCCATTAACTCAAGCAGGTTTTGACTTAATGATTTTCACAGATTTCCCTACAAACTCAGGACCTTTAGTATCTGATATTATGTCAAATACTGGATATACAGGCGATGTAGTAGGAACTGACCCATTAGGAAATATTACTTTAACAAATTTAGGTACTTATCAAAATTTCTATGGAACAACCAACGGTTATACAGCATTATGGTTTGCTCCAATTACTATAGATGACGTTACCTCTACACCAAAAGTATTATCGGAAGATGTTGGTGGAGTTAATGAATGTGTTAATGTTAATACAAGTCAAGCTTTCCAGATTGTATTTTTAGATAGTATTCATATTGATAATATTATTACACCAACTGGTGGTAACTTATGTCAAGCATCATTTGATGTTTCTGGTGGAATAGCTGCTTATAATGGTTCTAATTATACCGTAACAATAGAAGAAGTAAATGATCCAACTATTACAGGTACGATTGTTTTAAATCCTACTCCACAACACAATTCACAAGTTGTATTCACTGTACCTCAATCAGGACAGTACAACTTAACAGTAAGTGATGCTTGTGGTTCTAAAACGGTTGTTGTTGATATGTCAGCTTGTGTAAACTGTACAGATGATGCAGGAACAGTGACAACTTCATTGACAGCAAGTTCAGTTTCTACTGATCCATTATACTTATGTTTTGGAGATGAATTAAATTTAGCACACAATGGAGATCAAGATGTAGCTGGTGATCCTAATCCAGCTACTACTCCAGGTGTTCAATATGCTATATACACATGTGCACCTACAATCACAGGTCCAACAATCGGAGATTTAGTAGGAGATCCTTGTTTAATTACAGATAATTCTGGGGTAGTTCCTCAATTAGTATTCAATGTTGATGGAAGTGGAAATGGAATTATTTCTAATGCAACAAGTGTTTATCAGGGTTATTTAACTGCTGCTGGACTTCCAATAACAGATACATTATTTTTTGCACCAATTACAGTAGATGGTGTAAATAGTACTTCACCATATAGTCCACAATGGGAAGGTGTTTCGGGACCAAATGAATGTACTAATGTAAATATAAATGCTGCTTTTCCAGTTGTCTTCTTAAGTCAAATTGTTATTAATACCGTTAATAATCAATCTGGAGGAAATTTATGTAGAGGAGAAATAAACGCAGTAGGTGGTTTACCACAAGCTGATGGTAGTAACTATGTAGTTACAGTTGAATTAATATCAAACCCTGCTATAACAGGAACAATAATTACCCCTGCTTCACACAATGGAACAATCGTTTTTGAAGTTCCACAACCTGGTAACTATCAAGTGAATGTTACTGATAATAATGGATGTGCAGTTGCAACAGGATTCATCGGAATGACTGGTTGTCCAACGCCATGTTCTACATTTCAATTTACAGCGACTTCAGGTATAAGTTCTAATTTTAATGGTGCTGATATTAGTTGTAGTGGTGTTTCAGATGGCGAAATTACACTTGATTTCTCAGGTGGAAATTTCCCTTATACTTATGTATGGTCACATGATGGAACTTTGTCAGATTCTATTGCAACAGGCTTAGCTGCAGGTTCATACTCTGTTACAGTTACAGACAATGATGGCTGTGATATTGATACAACGATTACATTAAGTTCACCTTCACCACTTTTTGTTGGTGTAAATGGTGCAAATCCACTTTGTTCTGGTGATGCAACTGGTTTAGTTTGGGTGAGTAATATTGGAGGTGGAACATTACCTTATACTTACTCTTGGTCAAATGGTGTAACGGGTACTTCAGATACTATTTTCAACTTATTAGCTGGACCTTACGGCGTAACTGTTACAGACGCAAATGGTTGTTCAGCACAAGCAAGTACAACAATTGGTGATCCTCCAGCACTTAATGGTAATTTCACAACAGTTAACAATGCAACCTGTGAAGGGATAAATGATGGAGATGCAACAATCGCACCTTCTGGAGGAACTTCTCCTTATGCTTTTGCTTGGTCACACGATGCAACTGTAATTACAGCTTCCGCTTCAAACTTAGCAATTGGAAGATATTATATTACAATAACCGATAACAATCTTTGTACTTATATAGATTCCGTTGACATCGCAGCTAATTTAGTTGTTTCAGCGACATTAGATAGTACAGACGTAAGCTGTTATGATGGTAATAATGGTGAAGTTTTAGTAACGCCAATGACTTCTGGTGGAGCACCTAACTTACCTTATACTTTTACGTGGTCTCCAAATACATCTGAATTAACAAATAATGCAACAGGTTTAACTGCAGGAAGCTATGCTGTTACTGTTACAGATAATGCTGGTTGTGTCTTTATAGATTCAACTATTGTAAATCAACCAGATTCAATTACAATTACTAATATTAGCACAACAAATGTATTATGTAATGGTGATGCAACTGGTGTAATTACAGTAGCTGCATCAGGTGGAACTGCTCCATATTCTTATGATTGGGGAATGGGAAATACAGATTCTACATTAAGTAATGTTGGTGCAGGAACTTATACAGTAACAGTAACGGATGATAATGGATGTACAAAAACATCAGACATTATTCTTTCACAACCTGCGGCAATTATTTCCATTCCAACTATAATTAATCCTACTTGTAATGGATTTACAAATGGTAGTGCAACAGTATCACCGATAGGTGGAACGGGTACTTTCGATTATTCTTGGAGTACCAATCCTATGGTAGATACTTTTAATAATATAACTAACTTAAGTGCAGGAACATATTATGTTACAATAACGGATTCAAGTTCTTGTAATATCATTGACACTTTAACTTTAACAGAACCAGCAATCTTAGTTGCTAATACAGGTTCAACAGATCAGTCTTGTTTTAATATTACAGATGGAACAGCATCAGCTGCACCAACTGGCGGAACAGCTCCATATTCTTATTTATGGAATAATGCCGCTATTACTGATACAATTACAGGATTAACTGCAGGAACTTATTTCGTTACGGTAACTGACTTTAATGGATGTACAACAGTAGATAGTGCAGTTGTGGCTTCTCCACCAGAAATTATTACAAGTGTAACGACTTCACCTGTAAGTTGTACAGGTGGTGCTGATGGTGCTGCAACGGTCAATGCTGCAGGTGGAGCAGGAAGTTTCACTTATGCTTGGAGTAATAGTCAAGTTGGACAAACAGTAAGTGGTTTAGGTGCAGGTGTTTACTTTGTAACGGTTACAGATGCTGCAGGATGTTTTAGTGTAGATACTGCTTCTGTAGTAGAAGATGATCCTAATATCATTGATTTATTAGAGATTCACTTAAAAGATTTAGCCTGCAATTTAGATAAATCAAATCATGGCGAAGAAGGGTTAAATTACGCCTTAAATAACACCTATGATTTAATCATTCTAGATTTAAT
>CAZEOC010000249.1:0-6332 GCA_964513525.1 uncultured Saprospiraceae bacterium
GAAGAAGAATTTACATATACACCTGGAAGATTTTTTAGTAAGTCAGCTGAACTGTTAGGAACAACTCTTGTCAATTGCTTTTCGTCTAATGAAGAAATAGCAACTGAAGCAGACATTTTAGTTCGAGGGTCAAATAAACCCGTAACAACAACTACGTCTAAACCGACACCTGCTTTTAATACAACAGTCATATTTTTTGCAGCTGTAACTTCTTGACTTTCGTATCCAATATAACTAACTACTAATGTAGCGCCTTCAGATACATCTAATGTAAAACTACCGTCTATATCAGTCAATGCGCCATTTGCTGCGCCTTTTTCAATAACAGTTGCTCCAATTAGTGTTTCACCACTTTCATCAGTAACAGTACCCGTTATTTGGGCAAAAGCTTGATTCGAAATAAATAAAAACAACACAAAAAAACAGCTTATTATCTTCAAAAAACTGTTTTTTTGAGAAAAACCTACGGATTTTTTTTGGTAAGGTTGATTCTTCATAATAATTTGGTTTGAAGGAAAGATATTAAAATGATTATCTCATTTTACTTTCCAATTATTTAATCAAATTTGGTATAAGAAGTCATATAGACATCCTATACAATTGTTAACAGAAATTTATCAAAATAGTGCTTTTAGGTTATTTGTGTATTAATAAGCAATACCCTTTGTTGAGAGATTAACGTATTAAATTTTTATTTTGCCCTTAATTACAATATTTTAATAAAGATTATAAAGGCAAAATTAAAATTTAATCTATTTTTAAGTTATTCGATAAAATGCCAAAAGTGTTTAAAATCGTGTATTTAATTTTATTGGGTGATTTTAACATTTATTATGAAGGAGCTTTATAAGAGTAGAAAGTAAATAATTAAATTTGATGATGTTTAGTTATAAAATTCCGTAAATGATTTTGAGCTTAGAAAGGAAGTTATACCTAATATAGGGAGATAGATCACTGTTTTTTTAATAAATAGAGCTTATATTATAAGCTAAGAGATTTCTTAATTTATATTCTTGATTTTTTTTTATTCAAAAAAAGTTATAATGGGAAATGTAAATAGTAATTAATAATTATTAATATATTCTTTAGGTGACATTCCTGTTTGATGTTTGAAAAAACGAGCGAAATTACTTGGAGAACGTTGGCATAGATTTTCTGCAATTTCTGAAATAGATAAGCCTGAATATTTCAACATGGATTTGGCTTCAAGAATGAGCATTTCATTCAGTAAATTTTGAGCTGTTTTATTGATAGTTTTTTTAATACAACGGTTCAAATAATTAGGCGTTACATGTAGTAATTCAGCATATTCACTGACTGTTTGTTTTTCGTGAATATATTGAGAAAGTGCACCTTTGTATCGTTCTGTTAATTGACCTGCGGTACTAATTTTTTCCAATTTAGAATTTGCAGAAATTCCAAAATGATTTATTTCACCTAATAGAACCAAAAGATACCAAACCAATATTTTTAAATCAGCATCCTTTCTATAATATAAATCATTGATACGTTCAAATAAATATAAAATTGGTTCTAATTTACCCTCAGGAATTTTTACAATTGGATTGGCTAAAAAACCTAAGAAAGGAAATTCTTTAAGCAAATTTTCATTTTCCTCAAATAATGTAGGTGAAAAGTGTATAAAGAAGCCTTCAACATCCTCACTAAGATTTTTGTGTGAGGTAATCTGGTCAGGTGTCAAAAAGAAAGCTTCATTTTTATAAAAAGTATACTGGTTTAATCCTTTAGAACGTACACTACTTCCTTCTTTTAAGAAAATTATATCATAAACGACCTTTCGATGAGCAGGCAATGGAAAAGAAATTTTATCCATATAATCTTCTAATCGTCCTATGTGAAATAGATCATTAAATTCAGGCACAAAATCTATCCATTCTGTATCCTGAAAGTGAAATTTATCCACTAATAAAGAAGGTTGTATTGTTGGTATTTTTTTTTCTAATTTCATTCTTATATTTAAAATACATAATAAACTTTCTAATGTTCCATATAATCATCAAAAGGTTTTCCATCTAACTCAAATGGCTTTGCTTCCGTTAATATAAAAATAATTCTGCATATTTCTGTCTCACTTGGATTTCGCCAAAGGTGAATTGTTCCTCTCTGTACAATTATTCCACTTTTTCCAATAGTTTTTTTAATATTATTATCTAATTCTAATTCAATTTCTCCACTCATAACAATGCCATAATCAATACTACTTGACCGATGAAAAGGTGATTTAGCACCAGGCAACATATCTACAACTCTAATAACTGAACCACCATTCAAGGTAACCCCAGCTTCTCGAAATCGACCATCAGTTTCATCATTAAGATTAGCTGGCACTTCTGCAGTTGTCCAAATTAAAGACATTTTAGCATCTCCTGTTGGAATGATTTTCGTTTCAAACTCTTCATCAGAAGTATAAACGGCAGTTCCATCTTTGCTATGTCCTGTAACGACTCTTCTTATTTTATTCATTTCAAATACAGTTTTAGATTTTGGATTTCGGATACTTTAATTTATTGAAATTCAAAACCCTAAATTATCTTGCTAATGCACCACCATCAACAGGCATTGCTAATCCAGTTATAAAATTTGATTGTGCTGAACAAAGCCAAAGATTAACATCTGCGACTTCATTTGGTTGCCCCATACGCTTCATCGCTTGTAGATTAATAGCAGCTTCTAAAGCTTCTGGATTTTCTGCTAATTTTCTACGACCATTCATTATCATTGGAGTTTCGATAGCTGTAGGACAGATACAATTTACACGAATATTTTGAGTTGCATATTCTAATGCAGCTGTTCGAGTAAGTCCAACCACACCATGTTTTGCGGCAGCATAAGGAGAATTATTTGGTTGTCCTCTTAAACCTGCTGCAGATGCAACCAAAACTATTGAACCGCCACCATTTTGTAACATTTGAGTAGTAGTTGCTTTTAGAAAATACCAAGCACCAGTTAGGTTAATTGCAATTTGTTTATGCCAACCATCAAAAGGATAATCGTCTGTTGGCAAAGAAACATTACCTGCAACACCAGCAGAATTTACAGCACAATCTAACTTTCCAAAAGTAGTAACAGCTGTTTTTACCAAATTATCAACTGAATTCCAATCAGAAATATCGCAAGTTTGTGCAATTGCGGTTCCTCCATTAGATTTTATTATTTCAACAACTTCATTTATAGTATCTGAAATATCAGATACAACTACACTTGCTCCTTCATTTGCAAAAGCAATTGCAGTTGCTCGACCAATTCCTGATCCTGCACCAGTTACGATACAAACTTTATTTTTAAAACGCATTTTTAATAGTTTAAAAAATTGAGCTATTGAAATTATTCTAATAATTAATAAAATAACCTCAATAGCCTAATTTATTAATCTTGTGCCTCAATGGCAGCAATACCAACCATATCTACAATTTGTCGTACAGTTGCTCGAAGTTGTAAAACGTGAATTGGCTTTTTCAGTCCTAACAATACAGGTCCGATAGTTTCCATATTTCCAACTGTGTTTAATAAATTGTAAGCAATATTGGCAGATGATAAATTTGGAAAAATTAGAATATTTGCTTGTTCTCCTGCAAGTTTTGAGAACGGATATAATTGTTGTAAGTCTTCTTTATTCATTGCTAAGTGAGCTTGCATTTCTCCATCAGCTATCCATTCTGGATGTCTTTCATGTATGATTTTGGTTGCTTCTCGCATCAAGACTGCAGATTCTCCATTTGGAATAGAACCAAAATTAGAATAAGTCAAAAAGGCAATTTTAGGTTCTATGTTAAATGCCTTTACACGATGAGCAACTAATTCAGCAATATTAGCAATATCTTCTGCCGTTAGATGATGATTTACAGTTGTATCGGCTAAAAATAAAGGACCATTTTTTGTTTTTACAATGTGCATACTCGCAACCTTGCTCACTTCTTCTCTAACACCTACAATTTCTAAAGCTGGTTTTAATACTAATGGATAACGTTTGGTCAATCCACTAATAACGGCATCGGCATCACCTAACTCAACCATCATTGGCGCATAATATCTACGAGTACGGATACTCGCTTGCGCTTCTCGTTGTGTCAATCCTTTTCGTTGTCTCTTTTTGTAAAGTGTTTTGTAATAAGTATCAATACGTTTCTCCTCGTATTCATTTGCTGGAGATTTAGGATCTATTATTGGCGTATTTGGCAAATCAATATTATGTTCTGCCATTAATTTTTTAATTGTATCCACATTTCCAAGTAAAATAGGAGCAGCAATCTTTTCCTCCAAAACAATTTGAGCTGCTTTTAATACGGATAATTCATTACCGTCAGCAAAGACAACTTTCTTAATTTCTTGTTGTGCTTTCGTTTCAATGATTTTTGAAAGCGTATTATCATTGCCAAGTCGTTTGTCCAATTCCTCTACATAATTGTCCCAATTTTCAATTGGTAATTGCGCAACACCTGATTCCATAGCTGCTTTTGCAACAGCAGGTGCAACGGTAGAAATCAATCGAGGATCAACAGGTTTTGGAATAATATAATCTTTTCCGAATGTAAGATTCGCATTATTATAAGCCATCGTTACGATGTCTGGAACAGATTTTTTTGCTAATTCAGCAATAGCGTGAACTGCTCCAATTTTCATTGCTTCGTTTATTTCTGAAGCACGAACATCTAAAGCACCTCTAAAAATAAATGGAAAACCTAAAACATTATTCACTTGATTAGGGTAATCCGAACGTCCTGTTGCCATGATACAATCGGGACGAGTAGCTTTCGCTAATTCGTAACTAATCTCTGGAGTTGGATTTGCCATAGCAAAAATAACGGGATCAGTTGCCATACCTTCAATCATATCTGCTTTCAGAATATTTCCTCTTGATAAACCAATGAAAACATCTGCTCCATTCAATATTTCCTTTAGTGAAGTACTTGCAGGAACTGTATTATTAATAAATTCAGGCTTCTTTCCATTTAGATTTGTACGATCACCATGAATTAATCCCTTGCTATCATACATGAAAATATTTTCTTTCTTTGCACCAAGTGATATATATATCTTTGTACAAGAAATAGCAGAAGCACCTGCACCATTTACAACAATTCTAACCTTGCTTATATCTTTATCAACAATTTCAAGAGCATTCAACAAAGCAGCACCGCTAATGATCGCAGTACCATGCTGATCATCGTGCATAACAGGAATATTCAACTCTTTTTTTAATCGTTCTTCGATTTCAAAACAATCAGGAGCAGAAATATCTTCCAAGTTTACACCACCAAATGTTGGTTCTAATATTTTGACCGTTCTAATAAATTCGTCAACATTTTTAGTGTCTAATTCTAAATCGAAACAATCAATATCTGCATATATTTTGAATAATAAGCCCTTTCCTTCCATTACTGGCTTACTTGCTACTGGACCAATATCGCCCAAACCCAGAACTGCTGTTCCATTACTAATTACAGCAACTAAATTGCCTTT
The DNA here is from genome assembly GCA_964513525.1 of uncultured Saprospiraceae bacterium. Classification (GTDB taxonomy): domain Bacteria; phylum Bacteroidota; class Bacteroidia; order Chitinophagales; family Saprospiraceae; genus CAWVWD01. The sequence goes on from CAZEOC010000249.1 coordinate 5,482, forward strand.
CGCAGTATATTTATAAGCATCATCTGGATTAGCTTCAATAGCTAAACAAGGGTCAGCAACTCCTGGAGAATATGCTAAAGATGAATCTCTTTGATTCGCTGTAGCTTTAGTTGGTACGACTTCTATTTTTCCAGGTCTTCCCTCTGAATGATAAATTAAGGCCTCGTCTTTTTGTATTTTTTTTGACATTGGTTTATTAGTTTTAACGAAAAGAAATTTTCATCTTTTATACAAATCTATTATTAATTAAATTTGATGTTATGAAAATAATTTCATTCAAATACTGATAATAGTTTTAATTAAAAAGACACAAATATATTTATATAATTCACTAAAAGAAGAGATATCAATATTTTGATAATGAATTAAGTAATGTATTCGATATACTAAGAAACAAAGTTAAAATAATATTGGATTTTGGATTATTCTTAAAAAATCTAATAATGTTCAATATCAATCAATAGTGGTTTTTATTTATAAAAATGAGTTAAATAATATTCAATATCAGTATAATTAATTTTTAAGTGTATAATTTATTTATTGTTTCCTTGGAAAAATGGTTCTTTGAAAAAATCATTAAAACGCTGAGAAATTAAAAGAATTATCTCTATCGCTTATTTGAAATAAATAAATTTTAAAAAAAATCTTTCTAAAACTTATCCTGAAAGAACAGGAGAAATTTTCAAAGAACCAGAATATTTATTCTTAATAAATCAACTGAAATAGTAAATTTAAAATCGAAATAATTTGTCCAATACTAAATTGACGATTGACTATCCAATCTTTTTCTTTTGCCTCCATAGGCTATCCTTAAGTTGTAAATATTACATGCTTAATTAATTTTGAAACGT
>CAZEOC010000250.1:0-6276 GCA_964513525.1 uncultured Saprospiraceae bacterium
AAGGTTAAATATCTAAACTAACAACTATTTGCGTATTAAGTGTAATTGATTTATTTACATTATTGCAAATTATGTAAATAAATTAATGATTTCAATACTGTTGTAACTAATTTGGATATTGCTTAGAATTGAATAGTATATATACTGTGTAGTCTGAAATACTTAAATAAAAAAATCCCTTATCGAAACTTCGATAAGGGATTCTTATTTGAATTGATTCAAATATTTATTTAGTAGTTTTGAAAAATCGTTTTATCAGTAATTCATCCTTTTTCTTGATTGCTTCTAAAGGTTCAGAAAGCATCGTTAAGTATTTTTGGATTGGGAAACTCAACAAACGAGTTGCGACATATTGGAGTTTAGAAACAGAAGATTTTAATTCTGAAAAATGACTTTCCAAAGTTGCTTTTTGGAAATGAAGAATTTCTTCCAAATTATTTCCATCTACATAATAACCACAATGAAAACTCTTTTCAGCAAATGCTTTTGGTGGAATACTCATATTACCTAAACCCATTATTTCAAAATTCTTTTTCAAAAAATCCTCAAAAGTCAACCGACAACTTTCGCCGCCACCAAGATTGAAAATTTTATGATTCAATTCTGCTTCTTTTCCTATACTATTTACAAAAGCCCTCGCTGTATCTTTTGGTGTTGTGATTTCCATTTTTGTCTGCAAAGGCATGTGAAACATCAAACCAGAAATTTTATGATTTCCAATTCCTATAATTGCCGACAAGCGAAAAATACTCCAATTCAATTTACTTTTCTTGATTAATTCTTCCGCTTTTATCTTCGTTTCTGCATATTTATCCCCTTCACTGGCTTGTAATTTATCGCCTACTTTTATTTCATAATCTTCTAATCTATCGCCATAAACAGAAACGGAAGAACTAAATAATAAAAATGCCTTGGGTGATTTTTTTTCTAAAGCGGAAATCAAATTTTGTGTACCAATTGTATTTACTCGGTATGTTAATTCTGGTTTTTCATCTGCTAAGGGCGGAATAATTGCTGCTAAATGAATTACAAAATCAATATTTTCACAAGCTTTTTCTATTGCTCCTGCTTTTGTAATATCACCATAAATTACATTGATTTTATCCAAATGTTTTTTATAAATAGCTCTTGATTGCCTTGTATTCACATCAAACGCAACAATCTCATTTTGATGATTTTGAGTTAAGATATTCAATACTTCTCTTCCAACTGTTCCCGAACCGCCTGTTAATAAAATTCTCATTTGTTCTGATTCTAAATGATTTTATAGGTTTTATTTTTTGTGGAAGTAAAATACTACTTAAAAATGCTCATTTGCAAAATTGATTAGAATAAAATTGATTGAGATACGATTAATTTCTAATCAAAAACAAAATAAAATGGCTTTCGCCAATGATAGCGCTCACCGACCTTTGAACTGACGTTGTAGAATCGAGTTAAGAAGAAGAGTAAGTTTAGTATTGAACTTGATTTATCATTCAAACGCTAATATGCTTTTACCTCAGTTCTAATACTAATGAGAACTAAGAATTAAAAACGGTATCGGTACGCTGTACCTCAAAAAGTAACACCGATTTATTTATATCTACAAACGGATTCGGTTCTCCGAACCTATTTAAACTACTATAAAGGTTCGGAGAACCGAATCCGTTTGTAGAAAATTGTAGTTTAAGTCTTCTTTTAAGGTACAGAGTACCGACACCGTTTTTATTGATTATTAATTGATGTTATGAGTTTGCTTTATAAAAAACAGACCTATCGTGAAAACTTAGGATTCTTAAAAATAGGAATACCAAGTTACTTACTGATGTGTCTTAGATTTCAACAATTGAAAAAATAAGTCCTAACAGGTAGCAAATACGATTTTCTTTGAAAAAGAAAGTTGTATTTGCCTGTCGAATCTTGCTGCTTATTTAAGGTCTTTTAAATTAAACTTGTCCAAGTACTTAAGTAATCTATTATTTGAATAATTAAATGACTTTGGATAGAATTTTAAAACTTAAAACCCATTCACACCATTTACTGTCGTATATTTAAAAGATGCTTTTTTATCAGGATAAACCAGCTTGAAAGCAGATTGTACCATCAAAGTCGCTTCATGGAAACCACAAAGAATCAACTTCAATTTACCAGGATAAGTATTCACATCACCGATTGCATATACACCTTCAATATTTGTTGCATAATCAAAAGTATTGTCCACTATAATTGCATTTTTTTCAATTTCTAAACCCCAATTTCCAATCGGTCCAAGCTTTGGAGTCAAACCAAATAAAGGAATAAAATGATTTGTTGACTTAGTAATTTCTCCTTCCTTTTTATGCTTAATAACAACTTCTTCCAAAGATTCTTGACCATTCAAACCTGTGATTTGAGATTCAGTAATCAAATTTATCTTACCAGCAGTTGCCAATTCCATCACTTTTTCGACAGAATCCAACGCACCGCGGAAACTATTTCTTCTATGTACCAAAGTTACCTCTTTCGCTACTTCTGCTAAATAGATTGTCCAATCCAAAGCTGAATCTCCGCCACCAGCAATGACGATTGTTTTATCCCGATATAATTCTGGGTCTCGAATAATATATTCCACACCTTTATCCTCAAAATCCGTAATATTTGAAATTGGCGGTTTTCGAGGTTCAAAACTTCCTAATCCACCAGCAATTGCTACCGCAGGTGCAATATGTTTTGTGCCTCTATTAGTTGTTACTAAAAACTTTCCATCTTCTAATTTTTCCAATGTTTCCGCACGTTCTCCTAAGGTGAAACCAGGTTTGAATGGCTCAATCTGTTTCATCAAATTATCTACTAAATCTCCAGCCAAAATATCTGGATAACCTGGAATATCATAAATCGGCTTCTTTGGATAAATCTCCGATAATTGTCCGCCGGCTTGTGGCAGTGCATCAATCAAATGACAACGTAATTTCAATAATCCTGCTTCAAAAACGGTGAATAAACCCACTGGTCCTGCACCTATAATTATTATATCTGTTTCTATCATTATTTTAAAATTTCTATTTCCATAGGACGAATTAAATTTATTATTATCCTATAAAAGTTTAACAATAACCGCTTAAACTTTTTCAATCTTTTTCTGAGGAAAATGTAAGCCACATTCTACTTTACCTTGACCTTTCCAACGCCCCGAACGATTCTCTCCTTTGAAGGTACAGTTGGTACAACCGACCGAACCATAACCTTGACTTGTCAACGGATGTTGCGGTAAGTTATATCGAATTTGTTCTGATTTATATTCTAATTCCGTAATGTCAATCAGTGGATAAAACTTAATAATGCCTTCCTGTTGTTCAAAGACATTTAAGTTTTTACGAGAATCAGATTGAAATCCAATCAAACCCGAAATCCAAATTTGATAATCGTCTTTAACTGTATCTAAAGGCAATACTTTATTCACGTGACAACAAGTATTAGGGTCGGTTTCCCATAATTTATATTCTTTAGAATAACTGTGTAAATACTCATCTGGATGAACATCAGTTACCTTTAAATTTAAACGTTTTGTCAATCCTTCCTTGTAGTTCATCGTTTCCTCAAAATGATAACCAGTATCAATGAAATGTACCTTTTGTGTTGGTCTAAGCTTGCTAACTAAATTCAATAAAAAGGCTGAACTTGTTCCGAAAGAAGAAGTATATAAAACTTCCGATTCTTCAAAAATCTCGTACAACTGCTCAAAACGTTCTTCTATTGTGAGTGATTTGAACATCTTGTTCAAAACATCTATATTTCTCGACATATTATCAATTTTCTTTTTCCAACAATGATGCTGTTATTTCATTCAAAGCCTTCACTTTTGATGTGAAATCACCTTTTAATTCATCTCGAATCAATTTCAAATTATTCAATAAATCATCAGTTTCCCTTGGTAAAACTTCTTCTAATAATTGACGAAATCGTTTCGCAAAAGTTGGTGATTGACCATTCGTAGAAATCGCTACTTTTAGGTTTCCTCTTGTGACAATAGAACCCAAATAGAAATCACATAAATCAGGCGTATCTGCAATATTGATTAAGACTTTATTTGCTTTCGCAGCTTTATAAACTTGAAGATTTACTTCCTTAAAATTTGTTGCAGCTACGGCTAAATCAAATCCATTTACATCTGTTGCTTCAAATTCTTTTTCGATTATTTTAATCTTAGCCGTCGGATTCTTTTCTAATAATTCTTGAACAGGTGGCAAAACTTCTTTTGCTACTATTGTAATATTAGCTTCTGGACTACTTTTTAGAATAAATTTCAATTTTTCCTCTCCAACTTCACCCGCTCCAACAACCAGCAATTCCAATTGGTGTAGTTTTACAAAAATCGGGTATAAGGGATTCTGCTTCATCCTTGTTTGTTTTCAATTGTTAATAAATACTCCAATGCTAACTGAGGATGTAAACCCACAACTTCACCAATAACAATGATTCCTGGTGTTCCAATTTCTTCTTGTTCTGCAATCGTTACTATCGAATCAACAGTTCCTAAAGCAATTTTTTCATTTTCCCAAGAACCATTTTGAACTATCATTACAGGCGTTTCTCCTTTTCCTTGTTGTCGAAATATTTGAGCAATTTTTTTCAATTTTCGAATGCCCATTAATATCACAATTGTAGCAGAAGATTGTGCAGCGATATAAACATCTTCGGATAATTGACCACTTCGAGTTGTTCCTGTCATGACCCAAAAACTTTCGTTAATACCTCTACGAGTTAGTGGCACATTTTGAAGTGTCGCTAATGAGGTCGAAGTTGATAAACCTGGAATAACTTCTGTTTCAATATTAAAACTATGCGCATAATCAATTTCCTCATGACCACGACCAAAAATAAACGGGTCGCCACCTTTCAGTCTAACAACATGACCATAATTCAATGCGTATTGTACCAACATCAGATTGATATCATCTTGTGAATAAGCATGTTTATTCGCTCGTTTCCCAACATATATTTTTAAAGCGTTTGGAGCTTCTTCTAATAGATTTTCATTAACCAAAGCATCATATAAAATGACTTCTGCCTTTTGAATTGCTTTCAAACCTTTAACCGTTATTAAATCAGCATCTCCTGGTCCAGCTCCAACTAATGTTATTTTTGAATTTTTCATTTTTTCATTTTTTGAACGGAAGTATTGCTGTATTGATATTTTCCAAGAACATTAATACAACAATACTTCAACACAGCTTACGCTTTATAATATTGGTCAACTACTAATTTTTCTGCTTGATTTTCAATGATTTGATTTTCTCTAAATCGAAGCACTTGTTGAAAAAAGCGATTCGCAGCTTCAAGATAATTTTCTGCAAAATCATTAGTTGGTGTTGATTTTTTAAATCGTAAAACATGATTTGCAAAATCTGTATCAAATTGAAAAATATTTGTATCCACAAAATGAGTTTGGAAATCATTAATAATTCCAATTTGTGTATTACACTTCACATCAATACTTAACAATAATGCTTTCGCACCAATCACAAAACCGCTATAAGCATGGTAAGCACTATCACCGAACGCTTGATTTTTAAAAGCGACTTTTGCATGATTTAATTTATCTTCTGAATCTTGAATGATAGTTCCTACAACATCATAAGCAACACCAGCACATTCTCCGACTCCAATCTCACGAACGTAATTATCACTTTGTCCCCAATCAAAAAAGTCATTACCCTGAAGGGTAGAAGTGTCTGCTAATGGTTTTAATAATTGATAAAAATACTTTTTGCCTTGACGTTGATAATAATCATTGAAAATTTCCTTTTCCGTTTTCAAATTTTGAAAATCCTTAAGTAAAAGTCGTAAAGCAGCTAATACTCTTTTTGTAGGTAATTTGATAACTTTATCTGCAATTTTACCAGTTCCATTAGGATTCAATCCGCCTCCTAAAAGGACTTGCATTGCAGGAATAACTAATGGTTTTTTATTAATCGAACTTCCATGAAAACCAATTTGTGCTGCGGTATGCTGACCACAAGCATTCATACAACCACTAATTTTAATTTTCAAAAACTTATCATAAATCAACTCTGGAAACTCTGTCCAAATCAAGTTTTCAATATGTTTTGATAAGCCTGTACTATTGGTTACACCTAAGTTACAAGTATCTGTACCAGGACAAGCCGTAACATCTGCAATAGAATCAAAACCAGCTTCTGCTAAATCTAAAGGTTGTAAAGCAGTGAATAAATGTGGTAAAGCTTCTGCCGTTACATAGCGTAATAAAAAACCTTGATTTACCGTAACTCGAATATCATCTGCTGCATATTTTTT
>CAZEOC010000251.1:0-6266 GCA_964513525.1 uncultured Saprospiraceae bacterium
ACATGAGTCAACAACAAGAAATATTTGAACAAAACATAAGAGAGCGTTATAAAAATAAGTGGAGAAAAACCAATTACTGGTTCTCTATTCCTAATAGAAAAGAAATTGAAGTTGTTGATGCGAACCTTCTACATCCATCAGATGAACATTTTTCTACAAGATGGATTCGTCGAATATTAGATTCTGATGCCGCTTCTACCAATATTAAACCCGCTCCAAGTGTAGCTAAACGCTTGAAGGATTTTTATTTTGAAAACAGGAAAAATACAAACAAGAAATTTGGGTTTGGTTATCCTACTTTGATAATGAAAGATACGTCTGGTCAACGTCCTTTTATTGCGGCTCCATTGTTTATATGGCAAGTAGATTTTAATTCTATTGATTCTGAACCTTTTGAATTAGTAAAAAAACAAGAATTTACAGTTACGCCAAATGAATTAGTGATACAACATCTAGAAAGTCTTGGTTTAGATTTAAGAGAAGAATTTGAAAGTGCGATTCAGCAAGAAACCATGAATTCCGTTCATTTACAACGAATTTGTAATAAAATCTCTATACATCTTGACTTTGACACAAGTGTCAATACACTCACGCTTAAAAGTTTTCCGATTTTTAATGATTTAAATAAAATCTCTGAAGGAAATGGTCAAATTATTTGGTCTGGTGTTTTAGGTTTATTTGAAATGTTACCAAATCGATTCTTGAAGAAAAATAATCTATTAAGTAATATTTCAATTGATTCTGACCAAGAAACTGGTGAAGAAGAAGAGAATAAAATTGCTCAACCTTCACAAGATTTCAGGAAACATTATTTTTCTGGGATTCAATTAAATCCTTATCAATCTAATGTTTTAAGACAATTAGAAAGTGAAAATCGAATTGCTGTTAAAGCAACGAATTATACAGGAATAAATGAATTAGTTTTAGGTTTAATTACTAATACATTAGCCAATGGAGGTAAAACATTAGTTGTTTCTAAACATCCAGAAGTTTTACAACGAGTTCAAGATGTTGTTAATGCACATTATGAAGTTGGACATTTAGCCGTGAAATTAATTGATTTTAATGCAGAAAAAGAGATTTTTTATAATGTATTAAGAGAAATTGCCGATGGTTCAAAACGCCATGTTCCTATTAATGAAGAAGAATATCAAGTTGCCTTAAACACTGGAAAACGTTTACAATCAAGGTTAGATGAAATGCATGATGCACTTAATCAACCTTTATTTAAAGGAAAAAAGTGGATAGAGTTAATTGGAGAATTTTTAAAAACGAATCAATCTGAAGGAAGACAGTTTTTAAATTCTCAATTATTATCAACTGATTATGTTTATACAGATGAAAATTATGATGTATTAAAAAATATCGTTTTAAAAGGGAAAGAACTCTATAAAGGCGTAAACACTTTGAGACATCCTTTAGAAGTTTTGCATCATGATATTTTTGCTAATAATGAATTATCAACTGCAAAAGAATTCACGACTAATCAGATTGAATTTCATTCTATTAAAATCACAGAAGTATACCATCAGTTTGTATTAAAAATAGAGGAATACGGACAAGCTTTACAAAGCTTATATGAATCACATCATAATGAATTAAGTGAGCAATTAGAAGTAATAAGCGGCGAGATAGAAGATAATCAACAAAGATTTGGCGCTCGTTTTACTCGTAATTCTTTTTGGTCAAAGTTTAAGCTAAAATTCTTTAGTATATTTTCAAAACGTTCTAAAAACATATTACAAACAAAAGCAGCTTTATTTCAATCTTACGATAAATTAAAAAACGAATATTATAATAAACGCTATTTTGAATATTCGTTTTTAGATGCAAATGGAAATGTTTCGTTTGAAAAGATACATGAAAATTTAAATGATTTAAAAGCTTCTTTAAGAAATTGGAAAAATGATTTTCCTGTAATCATTCATAATGAAATTCAGCGACTTTCAGCTCAAACTGTGCATCCTGACTTAGATTACAAAAGTGATATAGAAGAATTGAATAAACAATTCATTAATGCAGTAGAAGCATTAAATGATGATAATTTATTTCTTACTCCTTATGTAGCAAAAGAAAGTTTCCTTATTAATAATAAGGTTTATTTGGAGAAAATCATGGACCAAACGGAAAGTTTGAATTTCAACATGCGTGATTTTGATGCTTATTTTGACTGGAAAAAGTTTTGGTTAGAACTTACAGATGCAAATAAAAAATTATTAAAAGCATTTATTACTGCAAAACCAAAAAATTGGGAAAAAGCTTTAGATAGTTGGTTCTTGCATCATGTATTAACACAACATGAATCAGAAGCAATTCCAAATAGTGATTTGACTTTGCAACAATATTTTTCAAATCACGAAGCTTTATTAAACCATATTAATCTCAAGACAAAGAACTATTGGACACATCGAAGAGGTGCGGCATTGAGGGATTTGAAAAAAGATGATAAAGTTGGTTTTTCTACATATTTCACTAAAAGGTCTGCTGGTATAACTAACATTTTGCCTTTCAAAAAAATGTTTGAAAAATATCAAGCTTCTATTCAAGCTTTGATTCCAGTTGTATGTACAACACCTTCTTTAGCTCAGAATTATTTTAATGAAAATGATTTTGAGAATGTAATTATTTTAGAATCTGATAATTTAGAGGTTGAATTTGGTTATCCTCTTTTAGCACTTGGAAAACAATCTATTGTTATTGGAAATGGTCGATTAAAACGATTAAAAAAATCGGACACTTTAATGGAATATGCTTTAGATAATTTTCCAAAACAAGAATTATTGCTTGAAACTAATGACAAGCAATTATATTCTGATTTTATCAATCGTGCATTTCATACACATCGTTTACAGAAAGGCATTTCGATTGATAAAGATAATTTCTTCTTAGATTTAAACTATGTTCAAGGACATTTTGATGATGACAACTTAGTTAATACAATCGAAGCGGATTCAATTATTAAAATCTTACAAGAGTTACATCCTAAAAACAATAGTTATTTACCGAAAGTAGGAATTGTTTGCTTTACAAAAGCGCAAAGAGATTTAATTACAAAGAAATTAACTGATTACAGAAAGAATAAAACAGAAGGTTATCAAGCTATTGCTCATTTCATGAGAAATGGTCTTACGGTTTGTGCTTTAGAAGATATAATAGGAAAAGAATTTGATATTACAATAGTTGGAACAACTTTTAGTCGAAACTCAAATATCGAAGCTGCTTTTAGTTTTTTAAGTGGTGAATATGGAGAATATTTAGTTTATAAATTATTGACTTCGTCCAAAAAAGCACTTTTAGTTTGTTCTTCATTAACACATGATTTCATTGAAGAAAATAAGTTTACATTTACTAATAATGGTTTACACTTATTATCGAATCTTATGGATTTTATTCATTGTAATAAAACTCATAATATGGATAGAGTTGCTTCAATATTAGCTGGTTTATATTCTACTTTTAATGAAATCAATTATCCTGAACAAGGAATGATAGATGAATTACGAGGTAATTTAAGACCTAAATTCAGTGATGATAGAATTAAGGATTCTGTTATTGATTTGGCAAAAATCGACTTTTGGATAAGCGGAATTCATGAGAATCAACCGTCTAAAGCGATTGCCTTAGATAGTTATTTCTGGCGTTTTCCAAAAGGTGATTATATTTGGGATAAACAACTAAGAGAATTGATTCAAGATGAAGGTCTTGATTACGAACTTGTTTGGTCAGTGAATTGGTGGAAATATCCAGAAAAAACACCAAATAATTTCGTAAAATTAATTCTTGAAGAAGACAAAAAATTTGCGCCAATAATTGAGGAAGTAATTGATGATGAAGAAGTAGTATTGATTGAAGATGAATTAATAGATTCAGAAATCATTGAAGAGAATGAAGATACAATCTTGGAAGAACAAGAAGAAAGCATTGAGGAGAAGGAAGATTCTTTATTAGAAAATGATAATGAATTAGAAAATGAAATCGTTGAAGAAGACCTCATTTCAGATGAAATAATTGAAAATGATATTTTAGAAACAACAGATGAAATTGAAATAGAAGAAAATATTGAGGATGAACCAATTTAGGTTAATTTTTAATAAAAAAGCACAGTAATTGTTCATGACATAAGATTACTGTTTATGTGGCTTACTCTTTGAGTAAGCCTCTTTTTTAGTCACTTCAAAAGATAAGTTTACATTTTTTTAAAACTACATTTCATTAAAACAAGACTAATTAATATTTTCGCAGAAAATTAATAGTTAGAAACGTGTAAAAAATATAGAATAATGGGAAGAGCGTTTGAATATCGAAGAGCAGCTAAAGAAAAGAGATGGGCGAAGATGTCGAGAATTTTTCCAAAATTAGCAAGAGCTATTCAGATGGCAGCTAAGGAAGGTGGAGCAGATCCGGATATGAATGCAAAGTTGCGTTTAGCAATCCAAAATGCTAAATCTCAAAATATGCCTAAAGACAATATCGAAAATGCGATAAAAAGAGCTTTAGGAAAAGATGCTGAAAATTATGCTGAAGTAAATTACGAAGGAAAAGGTCCTCATGGAATTTTAGTTTTTGTAGAATGTGCAACTGATAATACAACTCGTACAATCGCAAATGTAAAATCATACTTTAATAAAGCAGGTGGAAGTTTAGTCAATTCTGGTTCGTTAAAATTTATGTTTAATCGTAGAGCTGTTTTTGAATTTGAAAAGCCCGAAGATTTAGACTTAGAAGAGTTCGAATTAGAGATGATTGATGTTGGAATGGAAGATTTTGAAGTAGATGGGAATACAGTTTATGCTTATTCTGACTACACAGATTTTGGTACGATGTCTCAAGGTTTTGAGGAAAAAGGAATTGAAATCGCCAAAGCTGATTTACAACGCTTTCCAACTTCTGCTGTCGAATTTTCTGATGCGCAAATGGTTGATATAGAAAAGATGTTAGATAAGTTTGAAGATGATGAAGACGTTCAAGCCGTTTTTACTAATATTGCTTAATCAGAAATTAGTTTAAACAAGTTTCAAATAAAAACGCTATTACTTACTAAAAGCAATAGCGTTTTTTATATTTAATTTTTTATCTACTTCTCTCCTATTTCTTTGACCAAAATAAAGCTAAACCTAAACCTGCAATCATATCCCAGATTCCATACCAAGCTAAAACGACAATCATTCCGCCTAAACCTTTAAATAAATCAATTGCGATAATTAAACCTAAGCCAGCATTCTGAATTCCAGTTTCTATTGCTAAAGTTCTTTTATCTGATTTCTCAAATTTCAATAATTGCCCAATACTATATCCAGTGATAAATGCAACTACATTATGTAATAATACAAGGAAAAATATAAGGTGAATTACATTTAAGAAGTTTTTCCAATTCCCTAAAAAGGCAAATACTATAAATGCAATAAATATTACTAAAGATAAATTTTGAATTGGTTTTATGATTTTTTCTGTAGTCTTTGGGAATTTATATTTAAACGACAATCCCAACACTAAAGGAATTCCAAGTAATATAAAAACGGTCTTAAGCATATCTAAAAACTCTACATCAAACTCAATCAATAATGGTTTAGTTTCAGCATATAAACTCGCCCAAAGTGTAAAATTTAAAGGAGTCAAAAAAGCGGCAACTGTTGTTGCTATTGCTGTTAAAGTTACTGAAAGTGCTGCATTCGCTTTTCCTAAAGTAGAAATAAAATTAGAAATATTTCCTCCTGGACAAGCTGCAATTAGAAACATTCCTAAAGCTACACTTGGAATTGGTCTTATGCTTAAAACTAATAAAAAAGTGACCAACGGTAAAACTAAAAATTGAGATAAAAACCCAACAATAACCAATTTTGGCATTTTTACTAAACGCTTAAAATCATCAATCGAAAGTGCTAAAGCAACACCAAACATAATAATACCTAAACTAATATTCATTAAGGTTACCGTGTCTTGATTGAAATTCAGTTGTATATTATCTAATTCATTCATATTAATAATTGATATTAATTTTCAGATGGATTTCGGCAAAATAGTAAATAATTATTTAATATGCTCAGCATTAAATGAAATAAACGATAAATATTAAGTTATTGTATAAATGAAAATGATTTAATTTTTAAATGTGAGAATCAATTATAAATCCGTGTAAAATGATGTAAATGATTTTCAATCAAGGGTTTATATTTTTAACATTGAAACCTCAATTTGAACTCAATCAACACGAATTGTTAAGTTATGATTAATTTATTGGATGAGATATAGATTACATTATAATGATA
>CAZEOC010000252.1:0-6257 GCA_964513525.1 uncultured Saprospiraceae bacterium
TGATGTTATTGCTTGTCAAGAAATCGGAGATACAACAATTTGGAAACAAATGGTAGCTACTTTACCAGAATACGAAACCGTTTTTGAAACTAATTATTATGCAGGTTTGGCCTATTTATATAAACCAAATTCGGTAGAGTTTTTAGATTATTATGAAATTTACGAAACCTCACCTTATTGGAAACGTTTTCCGAGAGCGCCAAAAGTATTAGAAATTCGAGTACAAGGAGAAGAGTTTATTATTATTAATAATCATTTGAAATGCTGTGGTGATGGAGTTTTGAATACGAATGATATTAATGATGAAGAAAATCGACGATATGGAGCGATGAATTTGTTGAAGGATTATGTCGATATTAATTTTCCAACCGAAAATGTTCTAATCGTTGGTGATTTGAATGATATGCTTACCGATGATGAATCTCATAATGTATTTCAAGATGTGATGGGCGATATTTTCAATTTTAAATTCGCAGATATGCCAATCGCTGAAGGTTTGGGTTTTGATTGGTCTTATCCAAGTTGGCCTTCGCACTTAGACCATATTCTGATTACAAATGAATTATTTGATGAATTGAGTAGCACTTCTGCTATCGTTGAAACCATAATAATTGATAATTATATGGTTGGAGGATTTAATGCTTACGATAATATTGTTTCCGACCATCGTCCTGTCGGTTTTAAATTTGATGTCAATTCTAATACAACGACTACGGAAAATTTATTAACAAAATCAAATTTGAAACTATTCCCAAATCCAGCAAGGGAACAATTTATAATACAATTAGAACAAGAAATTATAAATGGCTTTTTAGAAATTTATAATCCGAATGGTCAATTGGTAAAATCAAGAATTTTAGTAGATAAACAGCTTCAAATCAATGTGAATATTTCAGATTTAGAAACGGGTAATTATTACATTCGTATTTCAAGTAAGTCGAATTTTATTACGCAGCAATTCATAAAGAATTAGATTTTATTTAATTCTTTATAAACCCATTTTAAACCATTAACTATCTTAAGCGTCTTAGGAAAGATTTAGAAAATAGCGAACCATTATTCATCTTATCTAATACTAATCCATGTTTGAAATTAATACCAATTTTGAATGTGGATTAGTATAACTATTCTGTAGTTAGATAACTAAGTTCGCAATGCACATTTTCAAACAAAAAGACCAAAAATATTACACATGAAACAACTACTTATTATTTTATTAATAATAAAATCCTCTTTCCTTTTTGCTCAAAATACTCCGAATATCATTTTAATATTAATTGATGATATGAGTTGGAATGAAACAGAGGTGCAAATGAGTACGAATCATCCTAACTCTAAAAGTGATTTTTATTTAACGCCTAATATTGTACAATTATCACAGCAAGGCATGAAGTTTACTCAAGGTTATGCACCTGCTGCAAAGTGTTCGCCGACTCGTCAAAGTATATTAACAGGACAATCTACAGCAAGAACGGGGTTTACGACTACTTTTAGTTCTATTGATAGCACTCGTATTTTACATAATCCATCGAGTCGAGTAAGGATTACAAATAATGAAACGACTATTGCCGAAAAGATAAAATCTTTAAATAGTAATTATCTAACAGGACATTATGGAAAATGGCATTTGAAAACGAATGGTCCTACGAATCATGGCTTTGATAGAAGTGATGGAAATACGGATAATGATGACGGAATTGGTGGTGCGGATGACCCGAAAAGAATATTTAGTGTAACGGATTCTGCTGTTGTTTTTATGCAAGATGCCGTTCAAACAAATCGACCTTTCTATTTACAATTATCACATTACGCGGTTCATTCGGCATTCCAAAGTACATCAAATGCTTTTAATGTTTTTAGTAATTTGCCTGTTGGAAATAATCATTCTGACGTGTTGAAAGCGGCAATGATTTCAGATTTGGATAATAGTATCGCAACCTTAATGAGTGAAATAACAAATTTGGGCTTGACGAATGATACTTATATTGTCTTTACTTCGGATAATGGAAGTGGAAGTTACAATACAAATATTCCTTTACAAATGGGGAAGTTATTTCTAAATGAAGGCGGAATTCGAGTACCGTTTTTCTTTGTTGGTCCAAATATTCCAGCCAATTCAAGTTCAGATATTCCAGTTGTTGGTTATGATTTATTTCCAACTTTCGTTGAATGGATAGATGGGAATACGAATAGCCTTTCTGCGGATATTGACGGAAAAAGTTTAGTACCAATTTTGCAAAATAATAGTACAATTTTCAGAACTGAACCGATTGTATTTCATTCGCCAAATTATGAAACGGTTAGAATGGAGAAAAATCCAAGAAGTGCATTAGTAGAAGATAATTACAAATTTATTGTGAATTATGAAACGGGGGATTTTGAATTGTTTGATTTGAATACGGATATTGGCGAAACCATAAATATTTTTGATACGAATCCATTAGGATATGCCTTTCGATTACTATTAAGAGATTATTTAAAATCTGTTGCTGCAATTATGCCGAGTTTGAATGCACAATTTATCACAAACCCTGGTCCTGCAAACGATTTGGATAATGATGGATTGGACGATGAATGGGAATTTCGAGAATTATTGACCATTAAATATGGTGCAAATGATAATCCAGATGGAGATACTTATTCAAATTTGCAAGAGTTTATAAATAATACAGACCCGTACAATTTTACCAGTTCAACGAATAGTATTGTAACAGAAAAATCGATTAAAGTATTTCCAAATCCAGTTCAAGATTATTTGACAATTGATATTGAAAAAGCAGCATTTGTACAAATATATAATCTTCAAGGACAACTAATTAATCGCTTTGAAATAGAGGAGACGAAACAAATTAACACACAAAATTGGAAAAAAGGAATTTACCTTGTTCAAGTTAAAATAGATGAAGCAACAGAAACTTTTAAGATTGTGAAGTAAGGAATCTTACTCAATTTTATGAAAAAATCGATAGGAAAAGAGTTATTTTCTTTTTTAATAAAAATAACCCTTTTCTTATTGATTGCTCTAATTTAGAGCAGGCAAAATTGAATTCAACTACTTACTCAATTCCGCAATTCTTTCTACCGCATGTTCACTTTTAGGATTAATTTCTACCGCTTTTTGGTACATCTTTAAAGCCAATTCTTTTTCTCCTTTTTCTTCATAAGCTTCTGCTAAACTATCATAAACATTAGCCTCTTTTTTGTATAAAATTGCATTGATGTAAAATACAGCAATTGCTTTATCAATTTCATTTTTACCCAATAAGATATAACCGTAACTATTCAATTCACTACTTTTTTTAGAAACTTTCCAAATAGAACGAGCATGTTCTAAATAGGATTTTCTATCGTTCGGAATACCGTTTTTAGCAAATAAATCTTCTAATTGGTGTATAGCGTTATAATTGGGAGAAGTCGGTAAACCTAATAAAATTTGTACTAAATCCATTTCCAAAGAAGTGACTGGATATTCAACAATTCTACCAATTTCAACTCCTTTTTTATAGATAATAAATGTAGGAACTCTAAAGATTAGCTTTCCTTCTTCTTCGTGTGTTGGACTTTGTTTGTAACTTTCTTTGGAGTTATTCACATTAATAATTGAAATAGCAGATTCCTTGACTTTCAATTCATCCAAGATTTTCATAAAACGAGGAACTTCTCTTTTGCTGTCACCGCACCAAGTTGCCATGAAAATTTCGAAAGTAATTCCCTTAGTTTTTCGTTTGACTTGTTGCAGTAAATCTGTATTTACTTCATAATTATTATAACTTTTGTCAAACCATTCTTTGTAAGTTTCTTTTTCAAATGCTGCTTTTGTACATTTTCCGATAAGGTGTGTATTGCCTTTTTTATCGACATATTCAGCATTTTGGCAGTTGGCAATGGTGAAACTCATCAATAATAAGCTGATAGTAAAAATGTAATTTCTCATATTCGTTTTTTTAGTTGATAATCTTATAATTAAGATTCGGCAAACATATAACTAAAAAATTAGTTAAAAAAGGGATTAAGAAAAATTTAACTAAAATTTTAGTTGAATAATTGACAAAGAATATTTTATATATTTAAGCTAAAATTGAAGAACGGTATGAAAAGAAGAGATTTTATTAAAAAGACAGCATTAGCAACTGCATCAATTCCGATGATGAATTTTACTTTGGCAGAAACGAAAAATGAAGTTGATGTAGAGCAATTATCGGTTCATATATTTTCAAAACATTTGCAATTTTTAGATTATGAACAAACGGGAGCAATGGCAAAAGAAATTGGTTTTGCAGGTGTGGATTTGACGGTTCGCCGAAAAGGTCATGTTCTACCAGAAAATGTGGAAAGTGATTTACCGAAAGCGATAGAAGCGATTAAAAAAGGCGGTTCGGTTTGCGAGATGATAACGACTAATGTAGAAAGTGTTTATCGAGAAGTAGATGTTTCAGTTTTGGAAACAGCAGCGAAACTTGGTGTGAAATATTATCGCTCAAATTGGTTTAAATATCCCGAGAATCAATCGATGCCTAAGAGTTTGAAAATGTACCAAAAGGAAATCAAAAAACTATCTAAATTAAATCAAAAACTCGGTATTATTGGTTGTTATCAAAACCATGCTGGAAATAAAGTTGGTGCTTCTTTTTGGGAACTTTATACAATTTTAGAGACTGCAAATCCCGATTATTTTGGAACACAATATGATATTCGTCATGCTTTGGCGGAAGGTACTTATTCTTGGAAAAATGGGTTTGAATTATTATTGCCACATTTGAAGACTATCGTTTTGAAAGATTTCAAATGGGAAATCGTTGATGGAAAATGGAAGATTGTGAATGTTCCGATTGGCGAAGGAATGGTTGATTTTGATACTTATTTCAAACTACTAAAAAAGCATAATTTGAATCCACCAGTTTCTTTACATTTAGAATATGATTTAGGCGGCGCTCAAAAAGGAAAACGAGAATTGACGGTGGAGAAATCTGTTGTTTATGATGCAATGCGAAAGGATTTGGAAAAGATTCAAACGCTTTGGGTAAATGCTTAATCAAAGACATAAAATACTTTAATTACTTCAAAAACATTAAAATGAAATCATTAGACTTTCATAAAATCTAAAGACACATTTTAAACTTAATTAGTGTATTATTTTTAGTTATTCCCTATTTTGAAGATTATATTCCTTTAGAATATGACCCATATTGGAAAGCTAACTATTTTTGGAACTCAATTGAAGTGATGATTTTTATTTCGCCATTTTTAATACTTTGGGGATTTATTCAGTTCAATATTTTTCCAAAAGCTCAAAAAGTATTTACTTATTTAATGTATTTTATTGGGTTAATCTATATTCTGTACTTCTTCTTTTGTGTAGCTTTTATTGCTCAAGATTTCATTCCATCTTACGGGATTGTATTAATGGTTTTTGTTTTACCAACTTTTGTTGTCTATCAAAAAACGAAATTAAGTAGTGAATAATGCTTGTTTTTATAGTAGTTATCGGATACTTTCAAAGTGTCCGATAACTCAATTTTATTATTTCAAATTCCAAACCACTCCAAAAAATCCATTAATTCCTTGCAAAGAAGCATAGTTGTATGTTGGATCAAAAGTATAACCGAAAGGATTATTGATTGGATCATCTATATTTTGGTCGAATGGATCTTCTGGTCGCATAATCGGATCTTCTGGAACGAAGTTTAAGATATTTCTAAGTCCAGCATAAACCGTAGTTTGATTCGGTAATTTTTTAGATATTTTTAAGTTCATAATTGTAAATGCTGGCGAGTATTCTGGACGAAAATCGTCTGGCAAAATCGGCAATCGCATTGGTCCATAAAAACTTCCCGTCAAATCAATCGTCAAAGCAATTGGTGCAGCTGTATAACTTACCAAATAATTTCCTGACCATTTCGATGCGAATAACTGGTCGGTTCTTTCCAAAACACCATTTGTATTCTCTTCATTCAAGAAAACATCCATCAAAGTCACGCCTAAATTCACCTTTAAAGGCATTGAATTTGTATAATCAATATTTAAAGAAACGCCTCTTGTAACTGCATTTCCATTCAAGTTGGAATAAATGATTTGGTCTGGATTTGTATCAAAATCACCAACAATTTTATTCGTGAAATAATTATAAAAACCTGAAAAATCGAAACTCCAATAATGGTTATTACTTGGAATTTTTAAGATGTAATTCAAGACGGAATTATAACTTCTTTCTGGATTCAAATCTTCTGTAATGATTACATCTCTCGAACCGCTTAATG
>CAZEOC010000253.1:0-1264 GCA_964513525.1 uncultured Saprospiraceae bacterium
GTGTATACTGTGCCATAAAATTATTTATTACTTGATAAGCACCATTTAAATAATAATTCATTTCTGTTGGATTCAGACAATCTGTATAAAACGGCTCATCCTCTGCGGAATCGAATAATAAAGATTCTCTATATCCATCACCTATGTTATTATCATTTGGATTAGGATGAGACACAGGAGTTGTAAGTAAAGTTACTACATTAATATAGTATCCAGGACAAATTGAAGGATTACAAGAATTTTCTCCTACTCTATCATTGACTATTATTTGTAATCTTTCAGCAGCATCTGTAACAGATTCATTTGTTCCACCACCACATATTCCAATACCAGTTCCATCAGTATAAGTTTTCCAAGAAGCAAGTAGATTACACCCCTCATCAAGTTCTTCATCATTCCCTGTACCAATTTTACTTTCAATAATGACTTCTACACCTAAATTTATAGTATTACTTTGATTCATAACTGGATAAAGATTGACTATTGCAATTTCTTTATCTATAGCCATAGTAGTATTCAATTCTTGTTGTACATAGGCATCTATATCATTAAATAGCTGTATTACAGTAGTTTCTGTAAAAACAGGCATTCCCTCTTGATTGGAATAAGTTAAAGGAAAAGTTGTTTTAGAAGTTTCTAATTGAGAATATTCAATAACTCCATTTGTATGCAGATAATTTTCAGTAGCCTCTAAAGTCCAAATTAATTCATTAATTGTGTAATTTTGTCCTGTATTTTTCATCCCATTCTCAGTTTTCACATTATCTAAAAAGGTATTAATACGAGGCATCACATCTTTCATGGGTACGTCCAAAAACTCAAAAGCTTTTAAGTTTTCTTTGTTAATTTTTAATTTTGTTGTAGATAATTCATTTTCTATAAGAATAGAAGGAGTTGTTTCACAACTAAACATAGTTAATGCCAGCACAGCACAGCACAAGGTAATTACATTTTTTCATTGTATGATTGTTTTAATAAAAAATTAAATTTCGTATTAGGATAAAATAAAAAAGGTTTTATTTGATTAAAATAAATTATTCTGCAATGTAAAATAAAAACATTAAAAAACAAATGAAATATTATTAATTAACATATAAGTTTTTTTTGAATTAAAAAAAATAGACATTCAACAAACTCTTATTTGTAAATTTCTTATTATTGTTTCAAATAATTATAGAAAAAGGATCGAAGGTAATTGTAGGAGAAACTAATTTTAGAGCAGCCAATGAAATCATAAAAAATGCTAATGGAAAAATAATTACTG
>CAZEOC010000253.1:1274-5633 GCA_964513525.1 uncultured Saprospiraceae bacterium
TATTGTTTCAAATAATTATAATTATGAATAAATACTTACTCTTCACATTTTTAATAATTTTCACTGCTTGTCGGCAAACACCAATAGAAACAGAACCTTACGAAACGCCTAAAACAGCTTCTGGAAAACAAGGGATTGTTACGTCTGCTCATCCAGAAGCGACTCGAATCGGTTTAGAAATTTTGAAGAAAGGCGGTAATGCAACTGATGCAGCAATTGGTGTTCAATTAGCTTTAGCTGTGGTTTATCAACGTGCAGGAAATATTGGTGGAGGTGGATTTATGGTACATCGTTCCGCAGATGGAGAAATCATGACTTTAGATTATCGAGAAAAAGCTCCTTTGGCAGCATTCAAAGACATGTATTTGGATTCAGTTGGTAATGTAGTTCCTAATTTGAGTGTTAATGGTCATTTGGCGGTTGGAGTTCCTGGAACTGTAGCTGGTATTTTTGAAAGCTATGATAAAACAGGTGGGAAATTAACGTTTGAGGAACTGATAAATCCGTCTATTGAGTTAGCAGAAAATGGTTATTTATTAACAACCAAAGAAGCCGAGGCTTTGAATGAGAAAATGGAAATCATCAAACAGTTAAATACTTATCTAACTGTTTTTACAAAAGAAACGCCTTGGAAAAAAGGAGATAAAATTATTCAAAAGGAATTAGCAGAAACATTAAAAAGAATAAGAGAGAAAGGAAAAGCTGGTTTTTATGAAGGTAAAACCGCAGAATTGTTGGTTGCTGAAATACAAAAGGGAAATGGTATTATCACTTTAGAAGATTTAAAAAATTATGAAGCAATTTGGCGAAAGCCAATTACATTTGAATATGATAATTATACGATTAGTTCGATGCCTCCGCCATCTTCTGGTGGAATTTGCTTAGCCGAAATATTAGGAATGATTGAGCCTTTTCCATTGAACGAATATGGTTTTAATTCTTCTCAATCGGTGCATTTAATTGCAGAAGCAGAAAGACGAGCTTATGCAGATAGAGCTAAACATTTAGGCGATTCTGATTTTTATAATGTACCGATTGAAGAAATGATTAATGAATCCTATTTAGCTAAAAGAATACTTAATTTTGATTCTAATCAAGCTACATCAAGCGATTCTATTGCTTCTGGTGAACCATTAACAAAAGAAAGTGAAGAAACTACGCATATTAGTATAGTCGATTCAGAAGGAAATGCAGTTTCTATTACGACAACTTTGAATTTAAATTATGGTTCAAAAATAGTTGTAGAAGGTGCAGGTTTCTTTTTGAATAATGAAATGGATGATTTTAGTGCCAAACCTGGTGTTCCAAATCAATTTGGTTTAGTTGGTGCTGAGGCAAATTCCGTACAGCCACAAAAACGAATGTTAAGCTCGATGACACCAACTATTATAGAAAAAAATGGAGAATTATTTATGGTTGTTGGCACTCCAGGCGGTTCTACGATTATTACTTCTGTACTACAAACTTTCTTAAACGTTGTTGAATTTGATATGTCTATTGAAGCAGCTGTAAATGCCAAAAGATTCCATCATCAATGGCTTCCTGACCAAATTACAGTCGAAGAAGGCGCTTTAAGTGCTAAAACTTTAGAAGAATTGAAAAATTTAGGTCATATTATTAACACACGTTCGGCAATTGGAAAAGTAGAAGCTATCTTAGTTGATGAAAATGGTATATTTCAAGGTGCAGCAGATATTCGTGGTGATGATACTGCACTTGGATATTAGATGAATTGATTTAATCACTCCAAATTTTCAAATAAAAAACCAAATAAAAATATGAGTAATAATTTAGACAATGCAAGAACGATTTTAGATTATTTCTATGAGTTTGAGCAAACAAAAGCAAATGAAGTTTATTTAAACCAACCAGATGGTGGAGTTTATAAAACGTATACTTGGAAAGAAGTTGGTGATCAAGCACGTAGAATGGCAAATGCTATCAAAAGTCATGGTTTTCCTCCAAAATCTAATATCGGTTTAATATCTAAAAACTGTGCACATTGGATGATTGCGGATTTAGCTATCATGATGAGTGGTCATGTTTCTGTTCCATTTTATGCTTCATTAACGGCAGAACAACTTAATGAAGTACTAACTATTTCTGATACTAAACTTTTATTTGTAGGTAAAATGGATGATTGGGATAGTCAAAAATCTGGTGTTCCAGCTGATTTGCCATGTGTAAGTTTGCCACATTTAAAAGGAAATTCTAAAGTAGAAGGTTTTAAAAAATGGGAAGATTTATTGGCAGAACATGAGCCAATGACAACAGAATATTATCCAACCTTTGAAGAATTATTTACAATAATGTTCACATCTGGTACAACGGGTACACCAAAAGGTGTAATGTTGACTTATGGTGCTACTGCAAAATTATTAGCAGCAGAACATCAATCAAATGCTTTACGATTATTTGAAGGAGATGTAAAAAGATATTTCTCTTATTTACCTTTAAATCATATTGCAGAAAGAAATTTAATTCAAGCCGGAAGTATGGTTACTGGTGGAAGTGTATCATTTGTAGAATCTTTAGATACATTTGCACAAAATTTACAAGAAACTCGTCCTACCCTATTTATTGCGGTACCAAGGATTTGGACTAAATTCCATTTAGGGATTTTAGGTAAAATGCCACAAAAAAGATTAGACTTATTATTAAAAATTCCTGTAATAAAGAATGTTATTAAGAAGAAGATAAAAGCTGGTTTGGGATTAGACCAAACAAGAATTATCTTGACTGGTGCTGCACCTATGCCTACGCATTTACTAAATTGGTATCAGAAATTAGGAATAGTTATTCAGGAAGTTTATGCGATGACAGAAAATCATGGTGGAGCGACTTTGATGCCTTATAATGATATTCAATCTGGTTCTGTTGGTATTAAATTAGCGAATTCAGATATTAAAATTGATGAAGAAACTGGCGAGGTTTGTACAAAAGCACCTTGGCAAATGACCGGTTATTATAATGCACCTGAAAAAACAGCTGAAGTTATTCGAGATGGTTGGATTCACACAGGTGATCAAGGGGAAATTACTAAAGACGGTCACTTACGTTTGACAGGTCGCGTTAAAGATACTTTCAAAACAACAAAAGGAGAATATGTTGTTCCAGGTCCGATTGAGTTCAAGTTTGTTAAATCTAATTTGATTGAGCAAATCTGTATCGTAGGTTTAGGAACACCTCAACCAATGGCTTTAGTTAACTTGTCAGAAATTGCCGCAGATTTTGAAAAAGGGGAAATCATAGAAGAGTTTGAAGCTTTATTAAAAGAAGCAAATGCTACTTTACAGAACTTTGAAAAAGTGAAGAAAATCATTGTAATGAGTGAAGCTTGGAGTGTTGAAAATGGTATTTTAACACCAACTTTAAAAATTAAAAGAAATCAATTAGATAAGAAGTATAAAGATTCATATCATGAATGGTATGCTGAAGACGGAAATGTTCTTTGGAAATAATACTTTTTAGATTTTATTAATAATAGAAACAGTCAATCAATTTATTTTGATTGACTGTTTTTTATTAGAACGATAGGTTTATTAATTAGATTATTCCCATTTTCGATATTTAGCTGAAACATCAAAAATATAATTTAAAATATCAATATCAATATCTGTTAATTCTACTTTTCTACGATTCATCATTGCTTTAGCCATTTCTAAAACTTGTTTCATTCGGAATGTTTTATTATTTCCTGTTCCACCCCAAGTAAATGATGGTAAAAAATTACGTGGATAATTTGCTCCAAAAATATTAGCTGCAACGCCGACAACAGTTCCTGTATTAAACATCGTATTAATGCCAGATTTGGAATGATCGCCCATCATTAATCCACAAAACTGTAATCCAGTTTTAGCAAATCTTTCTGTACTATAATCCCAGAGTTTAACCGCTGCATAATTGTTTTTTAAATTAGAATTATTCGTATCTGCTCCCAAATTACACCATTCGCCTAAAACTGAATTTCCTAAAAACCCTTCGTGTCCTTTATTTGAATAGTCATAAATTACAGAATTATTCACTTCTCCTCCAATCTTAGCATATTTCCCTAAAGTTGTTGCACCGTATATTTTTGCACCCATTTTTAATACAGAATTTTGATTCATTGCTAATCCGCCACGAACCAAACAACCTTCCATAATTTGTGCGTTTTCACCAATATATATCGAACCGTTTTGAGTATTAAGTACTGAACATTCAACAGAAGCACCTTCTGCTAAGAAAATTTTATTTTTATCTCCAATAATCGTATTTGTATTAGAAATTGGTAAAGATTTCTTTTCATTAGTAAGCAAATCAAAATCTTCTTCAATTGCTCTACTATTTTGACTAAACAAATCCCATGATTTATTAATT
>CAZEOC010000253.1:5643-6249 GCA_964513525.1 uncultured Saprospiraceae bacterium
TACAATCGGATTAGCATTGGTTTCAATTCTTTCAAAGTCAGAAAAGTCGTTAATAAAATCATCATTAATGTATGCAATAACTAACTCATTAAAAGTTAGTACTTGATTCTTTTGTAAAGCCTTAATTTCTTTTGCTAATTCATTATTCGCAACGACAGAACCATCAATCCAATAATTATTTTCTAATTGATTGATTGGGTATTTAGCCGCTAAATAAGCTGCTGTTTTATAAGAAATTGTAGCTTGAAAACGATTTGTCCACTTTTCTGATAATTTCAATATTCCTATTCGTAAATCGACTATTGGGCGAGTATAAGTTAATGGTAGTAAATCGTTTCGAGTATTAGTATCAAAGAAAATTATGTTCATAATGTCTAATTGTAATACAAATAATAATCTGTATTAATGATTAAATTTTACAGACATAAAAAGTGTCTGTATTACCACAAAAAAAAAGTTTCGACTAAGATAGCCGAAACTTTTTTGATTCTATAAACTTAAGTAAGAATTACTTCTTAGCGAATTTTGCGAATTTTTTGTTGAACTTATCAATACGTCCTGCTGTATCTACAAATTTCATTTTTCCAGTATAGAAAGGGTGAGAAT
>CAZEOC010000254.1:0-6218 GCA_964513525.1 uncultured Saprospiraceae bacterium
TATTTAATGTATTCTCTATAAGCCAAAATTCCACCAGCCATATTATATACATTCGTATACCCAAAATTCATTTCTAAAATTAAACAAGCTTGACCACTTCTTGCTCCACTTCTACAGTGAATTACAACTTGCTTATCTTTTGAGATTTCATCAGAATTATCCTGCAAAGTTCCTAATGGAATTAACTTTGCTCCTAAATTATCCGCTTCATATTCATATACTTCACGAACATCAATAAACTGAAAATCAACACCTTCGTCCTGCATTTTCTTTACATCTTGTACAGTTACTTCTTTCATAATTATCTTGTTATCATGTTACATTACAATACTGTTTGATAACAATTCTACAGTATTGCAATGAGACAATAAATTTTAGTTCTTTACAAATTTATAATTCAAATTAATGTTTTCTGATTCTTTTTGAATATTAATAAAATAAAATCCACTTGGAAGATTCGATACATTTATTTCTGTTTCCAATATTCCGTTTTGCAAAACTTGCCCAGCAATATTTACAATTCGATATTGATAATCAGCATAATCATCATCTAACTTAATGAATAACTGATTGTCTGTTGGATTTGGATATATATTAAGAGAAAGCTTGTCTTCCTTTTGTGTTTTCGTATCACTGGTAAATAATTCCGTTTCTCCAACAATTGCACGAATCATTAATGCACCATCATTCAAAGAAGAACTTCCTGAATTTAAAGGTTGCCATCCGCCACCAATATTCATAAAGTTATTAACTACTTTATCATTATTATTTCTATCATAACCAACCGGAATCGCTTGATTTGGATTTGACGGTTCTAATGCTTGTTGCCAACCAATATAAAAATCACCAACTGGCAAAGCTACCAGTAAAGTATCTAAAGCATAAGTCGTCCAACCGCCTAAAGAATCCACATAAACAGGTTTTGTAAAGTCTAATTGATAAACTGGAGTTGTTTTCAAGTCTCCAATCCAAACCTTAATATTAAATCGTTGTGCACTTACATCTCCTGCTATTCGAGGAATAAATAACTGAACCGCTCTTAATGTATCAGGAACATTTGCAGTAAAACGTACTGCAACTTCGTCTCCCAAACCTGCAGCAACTACTGCTAATTCGGCACTTCCATCATCGTAAGCAAAGTAATTATCAAATATAGTTTGAGAAAATGCAGTATCATTTTTTAAAGTCGCATCCAATGTACCATCTTGGTTAGAAGGATTCGTAATGAAATAAGAATTCAGCACTAAGTCATCTTGATTATCAAATAAACTTAAATTTGTAGTTATATCACTAAACTGAGTAGTTGAATATTCTTTCTCAACGGTATGTCTTCCGATAGGAATATTTCCTAAAGCAATTGGCGGTTCATTAAATGACAGAATATTATCTTGTAAAATAATCGTTCCTTCCGCTTCAAGAATAACTTCACTTGGATTGATATTTTGTGTTGTCGTAAAGTGATTATATAAATCTACTCGATAATCATTCTTAGTTTCGGTAGTTTTATTATCCTTGAAATGTCTCCAAGGCATAGCCGTATAATTTTCTAATAATTCCTGTGCTGGATAGATAAAAGCAATATCATTTAAGGTAGAATTAGGAACTGTATTCTCTGTAATTCTCACATAATCTACATTCCAGTGGTCTAAACTTCCTGTCAAATTTGCATAATTCTTAAAACGAAATTGAAAACCATCATAAAAATATTGTGCTTGACTAATAGGAATCGCTCTAAACTCGAATGTCGTATTAAACCCAACTAATCCTAATGTATCACCTATTATTCTTGCAACAGAAACCCATTCATTATTAATCGTTTTGAATTCTACTACTAAACTGTCTTGTGGTTCTGGACGATTTCCGAAACCTTCTCTTTGGAAGAAAAAACTCATGTAAATATTATCTGTTGCTGATTTTCCTCCTAAATAAATTGGTTTAGAAGTCATATAATCTGCGATTCCCGAACCAGAACTTGCATAAGCCGTTCCATCGCTATCAACACCATCAAAAGTGGCTACACCAAGTGTTGGAGGATTCACACCGAATCCTTTATTTACATAAACAAATTCGTCTTCCCAATATTTAGCGCTTGGATATAATGACTCGTAATTAAAATCATCTAAAAAAGGAATATCAATTGTATCGCCAGGAGCTTTTAATAAATTTTGACCAGCAATATAAGGTGCTTCGTAATTGCGTAAAATGGGGTTTTCACCTAAAGGAACTTCTAAAATTTGAGCATTTATATAATTAGTTACAACACTTATCAGTATTGCGAAAAGCAAATATTTTTTCATAATAATGAATTCTATTAATTGTCGATTATCACTTATTGGTTATCAACCTATCGTTTGATGCTAATACAAACGGATAACCGTCAAAGTAACGATTATCCGTTTGCATATGTTGTCAATTCATACTGACTGAAAATTATCTATAATATAATTTAGAATTTGATTTTACTTTATTTTCTTCTCTCTCCACCATAATCAAATTCATCTTCTGGTTCTTCAGAATCACCATCAATAGAAGGTACATCTATAGTTGGTTCTGTTTCACATCCTGGAGGAATAGAAGCAGAAAGCCAGACGCTAATTTCCTCTCCTACTGTAAGAGAATAACCATCATTTGGCATTGGCGATTGTTTGTAAATATAAGCTGTAGTTTCATCTGTTACGGTACCATCTCCTTCAATGACTAACATATTCAGATTCGCTCCGATAATGTTCATTTCAGCTTCTCCATAAGTCATACAAATTACTCTCGGAATATTTACTTTAGAACCGCCACCATCTGCAATCACAATACCAATAACGCTATTCGCCCTAATTCTATGTACTTCTGATTTATCTAAAATTTCACCATTATGCTGAACTTCCAAAATCGTATTTACAGCTTTGTCCGGTCTTCTTTCCAATTCTTTAACTTGAAATCCTGATTGTTTCAAAGCATTCTTTGCATAATCAGCTGGTTTATCCCATATATCAGGTAAGGTTTTAAATGGTGGAACCGCACTATTTACAGTTAAATAGATAGTTCTATTTTCTTTTACCTTCAAACCTGTTTCATCTGTTGGTAATGGTGTTTGCTCCATTATTGTTAATGGCAATTTATCTGCATCATAAGAAGAATCAACTACTTCAAATCTTAGATTTGAACGACGTAATTGTGCTTTAATTTGATTTAATGTTTGTCCCTTAAAGTTAGGCACAGAAACAGATTCACCATGATTGGTATAACAATCTAACCCTTGAAAGGTTAGTAAAATAACACAGATTAGCAGCAAAATAGCCATTGCTACATTTTTTATAAAAATCTTACTTGAAACAAAATAAAATGTTTCCTTAGCAGCTTTAATGAACCGCTTTTTCATATGCAATTATATTGATTGAATTTACATTTTTGTACCTACAATTATCCACTTTGAACTTTAATCTCTCTCTTTAGAATCATTGATTCTACAAATGATTGATTTTTAAATGTATAATCATCTAAATTCAAAGATAATTTAATCCCTTCATAATTCGTAATTAATCAAATAGAAACTAAACTAATCATGAAAAGGAAAATATTCTATCATTTCCCAATCAGATGGTTTACCGACCGTTTTCATAATTTGAATCCCTTCTAACCCTATTAATTTAGGATAAGTCTTTCTATTCAATTGAATAATTTTCAGTTTCTTCACTTTTGAAAGATTAGAATAAATAAGACTTATATGTGGCTGAAAATCATAATCATTATTAGGAAATAAATCTTTAATTTCCCTATTCAGATGATTGAGTATTGTGTTGTGTTGTACAACTGCATAAAGTGATTTGTAATAATCGTCTTGTACACTCAATGAAGTTGACCTTACATCAAAAACCTTAGTTATTGCAGATAAAACCGCAATATCGTATAAATGCTTATCTGTCAAATCTTCTATATTCGACTTTAAAGTAATATGAGGCAAAAAATCTTCAGTTTGATTCACTTCTGCTAAATCCGAAATAATCGACTGATATCTTCTAAATGATTCTATTGATGGTTTTAACCATAAACTATACATAGTATAAATTTATAAATAAGTTTTACTAAGAAATTGTGAAATATCGATATGAATCAAATCCATGCTTTGTTCCTTCTATTTCATTTCACTTATTTATTAAATAAAAAAGTAATCCATGATTACCAATTATTGACTTATGAATAACAAGAAAGTTACATTTATTCTCTACTCTTCCTCATTCATTTTTTTAACTAATTCTTGATTATGTTCTATCAAATGTTCTGCAACATGCAATAAATTCTCAAAATCATTCGCTAATGATTGAACTTCAGAAGATATATTATGATAACTATTCATTTTTAATTTGAAGAACTGACTAAATCCCGAAATCATTTTTTTTGTGTCCTCTGTTCGTTCCGAAAACTTTGCTAATTCTTCAATATGCTCCTTTAAAATATTTGCTAATTCTTGTGAAGATTTACCTTCAAATCTGTTTTCTTCTTGAGACAAATCAAGCATAATAAAGTCTCTTAAAGGAACATTAAAAAAATCACTTAAATGAACTACTTTAGTCAAATTCGGTTCTGAATTAGCTGCTTCATAAGCCGCAATATTACTACGAGATAACGAAAGTCTCCTTGCTAATTCTGCTTGACTAAGTCCTTTTTCTTTTCGTAAAAATTTTAAATTGGTTGAAATTAGTCACCATTTTAAACACAATTTTAGATTTTGTCTAAGAATCAACTTAGATGAATAAAAATTACAAAGTTTAACCATAAATCGACGACAAATGTACGTTTTAATTTTAAACAAGATGATTTTTCAGAAATGAGCTTTTCAAAAAACAATTTGAGGAAATAAAAAAAGGACGCTTCATAAACGAAGCGTCCTTTTCAAACAATAAAAAAGTAAAATCTTTTTTAGTATTGTGTAAATCCTTTTGAAAGAATTTTATTTTCTTTATCTACAACAACCATATAGCCTTCTGCTGTAATAAAAATACGAATGCCATCTGGTGAAGAAAAGAAGCTACTATGTTGTCTATCACTTTCAAAAATAACTGGTAATTGTAAGTTTTCATCAACGGCAATAAAGCGATTTGTTGCAGCAATCAATTCCTTGAATGCACAACCTTTGCAGTATCCTAAAATCGCAATTCTCTGGTCAGCACATTCATTAAAAGCAACATAAAAATCACTATCTTGTAAATCTAATTTTGGTACTAAATATTTATATTCTTCTATCCCTTTTTTGATTTCCGCAGACAAAGATTCACTTTCATCAATCGAATAAACTATCGGAGAGGTACGGCTTGTACTTTGGTCTTTTACAAAATTACTATGCAGCTTATCTCCTTCAAAAATCACGGGAAGTTTTGTCATTCTATCTAAAGTCAAATAACGATTTGATGCTGCGATTAAGTTCTTATAATCACAATCATCACAATATTCTAATTCAATTTTTTGCTCATTATCACATTCGCTGAACGTTACATAAAAATTTCGTCCGTCCCAATCTTTATTTGCATCAAGTGCTAAATCAATTTCTCCAATTAAACGGTTTGTAGTTCTTTCTCCTTTATATAATGTATAATTAATTGTCCCTTGAACATTACTTTTATAGCTGTAACTTAGTGTAATTATAGCAATACATAACGTAAGCATTAACACTAAACTTGTTTTGTAATTATATCTCATATTCTCTATTTAGTTATTTATGAAGTTTTATTTGATAGCAAGATAAAAATAATTTACGTTTTCAACTATTCATTTAGTCCAAAACGTTAACATATTATAATAATAATGATAAATTACTATTTATCATTTTATAGTTATTAATAATTTGAGGACTAATTCATTAACGCACTTTTTTACAATTCTGTTATATAGACGTATTTTTTAATTTAAAGGTAGTTAAATAAAACTTAATGTATTTTTCTTTAGTAGAGCTATAGTCGAATGTCCTCAACTTAAGAAGTTTATTTGTCGTTCGGCGACTTTAAGTTCGCCTGTCGACTACAGTTGTAATAGATGGTAGGCGAACAAAAAAGTCGCCCGTCATCATAGAAAATCTTAAGTTGACGACATTCGAGCTATAGTCAACCTTTTTTCTAAGAATAGAATTTAATTCCTAATTCGCTTTAATTAAAGTTGAGTGCTTTTGAATTTAGTACCAAACCATTGAACTAAAACAATAGCTAAATATAACAGCTGAAACTTATCGGTCG
>CAZEOC010000255.1:0-6215 GCA_964513525.1 uncultured Saprospiraceae bacterium
ATATTTTTCAAATGCCCATCTGAATACCATTGAATAAATTCATCTTCCTTTATTCCTTCTACGGTTCCGAACTTCTCCTTCAAAATACTATCTGGATAATAACTCAGTATAAAGCCAGAATAAGGAAGGGAGTCTAGGAGCCCACGCTACTATACATTTTTAAAAATCCGTGGTGAAATAAAAATGTATAGTGGTTTAGTCCATGTTTTTTTAAAAAACAAAACCCATCAAATCTAAAGTGGCTTCGCTTTTCCATTGCTTGTCGCCAATTTGTTTAATCAATAATGTTTCTGGAATAGTCCGCTGTAAAATTCCCATAGTCCGATGTGATTTTAATAAAACCCATCGACAAGGATTATTGACTAATTGATAATTATTATTCAAATAAAAATCCTGTCCGTCTCCAAATAATAGTACAAAATCTATTGTATTCGCTTTCGCTAATTCATCTATTTTTTTTAATAATTTTGTTCCAACTTGACGATTTCTAAAATTATCATTTACACATAAATCCATGATTCCAAAAACTCGAATAGGTTCATTTTCTAAAGAAACAATGCGATAAACAATACCAACTTGAGCCACTAATTCTTCCGCTTGCCAAACTAATAATCGGAAGTTTGGAACTTGATTAAAATAAATTCTATCTGTTGGAAATAAATCAAAACTGGCTACTAATAAATCATTAATAGCTTTGTTTTTACTGGCATCAATTTCAAATTCGTCTATCTTTTCTATAATCATACTATTGCTTTACTACCTGTTTTCGGACAGTTCCTTCTTCAAATTCAATATTAATAAAATAAATACCTTTTGGGTAAGCAGATAAATCAATTTGACTTGATTTTGATTGTAATAATAATTGACCATTTGAATTGTAAACTATCACATTGTAATATTGAATATCACTTTTTATATTAATAATATCTGTAGTCGGGTTTGGCGATAATTCAAATCTAACATTTTCAGTTAATTGATTTGTAGAAACTACATAAGCAGTAACCGTATCTAATTGAATTAATGTATCTCCACAATCATAAACTGTCAAGCTAACAATATATTCGCCGAAGTTGTTATAAGTATTTGTCGGATTTTCTAAAGTAGAGATATTTCCATCACCAAAATCCCAAAAATAGTTCGTTGCATTAATAGACGTATTCACAAAATTGAATGCTGCGCTATCTATAGTTGTATAGTTAAAATCAGCAATAATATCATACGTACCAATATTCCAACTGACTAAATCATCATAAACAATCATTTTTGCAGCATTTCTAATAATTGCCGCTTCATTTTGTGATAAAGTAAAATCGAAAGTGATTAGACTTGGGTCGGCACGAAACATTGCAGCATAAAAAGTACAAGCTGCTGCATAAGAACCCGCTGCTGATGGATGACTTCCATCATTAGTATATAAATCTATTGTCGGATGATTTGTCCGTAAATATCTCCAAACAACACTTACAGGAGAAACTACTGCATCGTTATCATTTGCCATCATTTCATATCGCATTCGCAACATACTGTCCATGCCTTCATAGGTGCAAAGCGGCGGAAAAAAGGGACAATTATTCGCATCTCCATTTTCTCTTCCCCAAGTCATATAAAACATGGTTTCTCCACAAGGTTGATATTTTTCAATTGAATCATTCAATGCTGCGGCATAAGGAAAAACATCTGCTTGAACTTGAGCAATTGGAAAAGAAGGTCGTTGACTTTGTTCTTGTAAAATGACAAAATCCCAATTTCCCGTTTGAATTGGTTCTAAAGTGTTTAGATTCGTAGAATGTGCTTGAAGCGTCGAACCGCCAGGTGTATTACTACTAAATATCAAACTATCTCCCGCAGAATCGGCTACATTTGCAATCAATTGTGGTAAATTATTGTATGCAGTATAACTATTTCCAACAAAGAAGGCGCTAAGTGTTTTTTGTCCAAAGGATATATTAATCAATGTGAGACTAATAATTAAAATTAGTATAGTTTTTTTCATAATAGTTAGTAGTTTATGGTTCACTCCAAATAACGAATAAAACAAGTTTTATCTGTATAAACGAATATATTTTAAATATAAAAAAAATTGAACTATTTACTTACCGTAATTGGTTTGATATAATTAAATATTAACGAGTACAAAATATTAATAATGAATAATCAGCAAAGACTTTTATTAGCTAAAAAATCACTTAAAGGCGTATCAATTGGAGATGCTTTTGGGGAAAGTTTTTTTGGCAAACGAAATGAAATTTTGAATCATATTTATCTTAAAACTATTCCAAATACGGGATGGGAATTTACGGATGATACGATAATGTCAATTGCTGTTTTTGAACAATTAGAGCGTAATCAAAAAATTAATCAAGATGATTTAATCAGGGATTTCGTTCAGAAACATTCTTTAGATGTGAATAGAGGCTATGGTGCGACCGCAAGACGAATTTTACGAGCGATTGAAAATGGTGGAATGTGGCAAGAATTATCTAAAAATGCTTTTGACGGAATGGGTTCCATGGGAAATGGTGCAGCAATGCGTGTTCATACAATCGGCGCGTATTTTTATGATGATTTGGAAAAAGTTAAAACCGAAGCTCAAAAATCTGCTGAGATTACTCATTCAAATGATGAAGCAATTATTGGTGCTAAATCAGTTGCATTAGCGACTGCGATTGCTGTGAACTTGAAAATGAATAATCAAAAAGTTCAACCAAATGATTTTATTAATTTGATTATTAATGAGTTACCATCAAGTGATACAACCTCTAAAATCAAAAAATCGTTAAGCGTTTCGTCAAATTATCATACTGAAACATTGATTAAAATATTAGGAAATGGAACAAAAATGACTGCACAAGATACTGTTCCATTTGCGATTTGGTGTGCTGCTCACAATTTATATAGTTTTGAAAATGGTCTTTGGAAAGCAGTTTCAGTTCTTGGCGATAGAGATACGATTTGTGCAATTGTAGCAGGAATCGTCATTCAGACAGTAGATAAGATTCCGCAAGATTGGTTAGATAATGTAGAAGATTTTGAGGAGTCAGCTTTTCGGAATGTTCGTTAAATGTAGAAGAATATCTGAATAAAATTATAATTCAGAATATAAAGTTTATAACAAACTTCATACAAATCTTATCTTTGCAAAAGTTTATAAAATAAATACTCGTATCGATTAACAAAAAATCAGATTCAAGTTAATTGTAACGAAATCCCAAAAATATTTGGGACAAATAGTAAATCAGAAATGACACAACCAAAAAGATATATGATTACGGCAGCTTTGCCGTATGCGAATGGACCTTTACATATTGGACATTTGGCAGGAGCGTATTTATCATCGGATATTTTTGCGAGATATTTGCGATTGATGGGAAATGATGTGGCGTTCGTTTGTGGCTCTGATGAGTACGGAGCAGCAATCACGATTCGTGCAAAAAAAGAAGGTACAACGCCTCGTGAAATCGTGGATAAAAACCATGCGATTATTAAAGATAGTTTTGAAAAATTAGGAATGGCGTTGGATATTTATCATCGAACAACAGACCCTTTGCATACGGAAACGGCAACGGAATTTTTCAAAAATGTATATGCTAAAGATGTTTTCATTGAAGAAACAACGGAGCAATATTTCGATGAAGAAGCGAAGCAATTTTTAGCGGATAGATATATTATCGGAACTTGTCCAACTTGTAGCAATGAAGATGCTTATGGTGACCAATGTGAAAAATGTGGTTCTACTTTGAGTCCAACAGAATTGATAAATCCTCGCTCGACTTTAAGCGGTGCAACACCAATTTTAAAAACTACAAAGCATTGGTATATTCCGCTTGGTGGCGAAAGCAAAGTTGGAGCAGAGAATGAAGCTTGGTTGAAAGATTGGATAATCGAAGGCAACGGAAGAACGCAAAAGTGGAAAAATAATGTAGTTGGTCAGGCAAAATCTTGGTTACAAGAAGGATTGCGTCCTCGTTCGATAACTCGTGATTTGGATTGGGGAATTCCTGTTCCGATTGAAGGTGCAGAAGGGAAAGTTTTGTATGTTTGGTTTGATGCGCCGATTGGTTATATTTCGGCAACTAAAGCTTGGGCAGCAGAAAATGGAAAGGATTGGAAGGATTACTGGCAAAGTGAAGATGCAGAGTTAATCCACTTTTTAGGAAAAGATAATATTGTGTTTCACACGATTATTTTTCCATCAATGTTGAGAATGCACGGCGATTATATTTTGCCAACAAATGTTCCTGCCAATGAGTTTATGAATTTGGAAGGACGTAAATTATCGACCTCAAAAAATTGGGCTGTTTGGGTTCATGAATATTTGGAAGATTTACCGAATAAGCAAGATGAATTGCGTTATGCAATTATCAGAAATATGCCTGAAAATAAAGATTCGGAATTTACTTGGGCTGGTTTTCAAGAAGCGGTCAACAATGAATTGGTGAATAATTTGGCGAATTTTGTCAATCGTGTAGTTGTTTTTACTAACAAATATTTTGACGGAAAAGCACCAGCTTATGATGGAAATACAACTTTTATTGGTTCTAATAATGAAACGATAAAAGCAGCCAACGAATTAAAAGTTTTACATCAAAAATTAACGGAATTAACTCAAAATATTCAAAATTATGAGTTCCGTCAAGCTTTGGCAACTTTGATGGAAATTTCGTCTTTAGGAAATCAATTTTTGCAATATAACGAACCGTGGAAACTCTACAAAAAAGAGCCAGATTCTGAAATTATCAAAATCACAGTAAATTTAGGACTTCAATTTACAGCAGCTTTAAGCGTGGCTTGTCGTCCGTTTATGCCGTTTACTTCTGATAAGTTACGAGCCTTATTGAATCTACCAGGATTTACGGATAATGGAGAATTAGCAACTGTTTTGGAAACTTTAGCAAATGGAAATGATTTAGTCGAAGTTGGACACCAAATCGAAAAGCCAAAGCATGTTTTCCAAAGAATTACAGACGAAACTGTAGCTGCACAAGTTCAAAAATTGGAAGAGAATTTAGCAGCGAATACACCAAAAACAACGAATTACGAACCAGTAAAAGAGAATTGTGAATTCGATGATTTTATGAAATTGGATTTCCGAACGGGAACAATTACAGCTGCTGAAAAAATCAAAAAAGCGAAGAAATTATTGAAACTTACCGTTGATTTAGGTTTTGAAACTCGTACGATAGTTTCTGGAATCGCAGAATATTACAAACCAGAGGAAGTTATCGGGACACAAGTCGTTGTTGTTGCTAATTTAGGTGAGAAAAAACTTCGTGGCGTAATGTCACAAGGAATGATTTTGATGGCAGAAAACGATGAAGGGAAATTGGCGTTTGTAAGTCCGGAAAGCGGCTTTGGAAATGGTTGGACAGTTCGATAAATTATGATAAATTGAAATCAAGATTTAATAAATAGTTTTTTCAAATGAAAGTTACGATTGATGAAAAGTTGAATAAATTAAGTGTCATTATTGAGAATAAGAAAGTCAACTTATTTTTACTAATTGTATTGTTAATTTTTACGATTTTATCAATTATTGGATTCTTTTCACTTATTATTATGCAAGGAATCAATGAGAATTCTGCAATAGGAATAATCATTTTTGCATTGATATCTTATTATTTTTTACGACTATTTCTCTGGAATTGGAAGGGAAAGGAAATTGTTGAAATAACCGAAAAAGAAATTACTCAAATTATTGATTATTGGCTATATAAAGAAACTACAATAATAGATAACAAAGAGGTAGAACTTCTATTTTGGAGAGAAAATCAGGATGAAGCAATAAATTATCAAAATCTAACTTTGGATGATGAAAGTATTGATAATCTTAATTTGAATAAAATTAAAATACAAAGTAAAAGGGAAGAGTTTGAGAAAATTTATATCAATGGAAACTTAAATCAAGAGGAAGTTGAAACAATTATGAGGAAATTAAATTCTTAAATATAACTTTCAAAGATTCAAAATTATCAAAAACCTCGTCTTAATTAGGCGAGGTTTTTTGATTTTTAATAATAATGAAATTACCATAATTTAATAATGATGAAACCAATTCTCGACCGAAAAGGGATTCCATTTTTTTATCAAAAAACAGCTTTAGAATTTCAACAAGATGTTTATGAACGTTATCATGAAATGGTCGTTCGTCAATTAGCTTTGCATTTAGCAGATGAACTTTGGGGAAAATATCCATTTCAACCAGTTTTTGATTTTGC
>CAZEOC010000256.1:0-2810 GCA_964513525.1 uncultured Saprospiraceae bacterium
GTGTCATTTTACTAATAATTGTCCGAAAATGCCCTTCCAAAGTTTTATTTAAAATATCTTGTAACTGTTGTGTAGCTTCTTCTTTATTCATATCACCAAACTGAGTTGCAGCTGTTTCCAGTTGGTCATCGTCTGTTCCAATACGAATAATCGCTACGGCTTCTACATCAACCTTTACACCATTATAACTCCGAATATCAGTTACTTCTAAATCAATTTTTCTATTCGATAAATCTAAGTATTCAACTTCTTCAATTAGTGGAATTAATAAAGCAGAACCACCTTTCACAATTCGGAATCCTCGTTCTCTTGTTTCTCCAGTATCTTTATCTGTAACCGTGTAAGTTCTACCAAACACAATTGCAGCTTTATTAGGTGGGATTCTAATAAAGTATTTGTTGACATAAACATATAGTGCATAAACAATTGCAACTATTATAATGAATGATATTATTAAAATTGGAATGACCGATTCATTCATAATTCTATCTTTTATTATTTATATTCAAAATAATTGATTCTTATTTTGATTTTATCAGTTTTCAAAATTAAAAAGCAATATAACTAATTTAGGAATATTGTTTCTACAAATTTTGGATAAAACCTCAATATTCATTGATAATTCTCTATTTCTTTCCTGAAAAACGAAGAAATATTACAAATATTGAAATATTTACGTCACTTGCCTTACATTAAATTCATTTCTTGTTAAAGAATTGATAAATTCATCTTGGATATTTGATAATTATAATTAATTCAAGGAGTTTAGTGTTTTGAAATAAAAAATTATTAGAAATGGCATTTTATTAGTAAAAACCATTTTAGAAAAACAAAAAATATATGAAAAAATTAACGACACTTTGTGTAATGATGGCACTTTGCTTCAATTTATTAGCACAAGGAATTCAATTCAATCAAGAGAGTTGGTCAGAAATATTAGCGGAAGCTAAAGCACAAGATAAAATTGTATTTGTTGATGCTTATACTGTTTGGTGTGGACCTTGTAAAGCAATGTCTGCCAATGTTTTCCCATTAGAAGAAGTTGGTAGTTTTTATAATGAAACCTTTATCAATGCAAAAATAGATATGGAAAAAGGTGAAGGTATTGACATTGCGAAAAAATATCAAGTAAATGCTTATCCAACTTTTCTATTTATTAATGGAGATGGTGAATTGGTACATCGTTCAGTTGGTGGACGAAGCACTGAAGATTTTATAATCTTAGGTGAAGCCGCTTCTGACCCAAGTCAGCAATTAATGACTTTGGAGCAAAAATATCAAAACGGAGAACGTTCTGGTGAATTTATGGTTCGTTACGCTAAAACTTTAGAAAGTGGTGGATTGAATGCAAGTAAGATTGCCAACGAATATCTAAGTAGTTTAGATGATTATAATAATCCTGGTGTAATGCAATTTGTGATGGAAACAACTCGCAAAATGTCGCAAAAAGGCTTTGAAGTTTTAGCAGAAAATAAAGAACTTTTTGATGAGGTAATCGGTAAGCAGGAAGTGAATAGTTTATTGAGTTTCATATTACAAAATGAATATTTTGGGAATATGGAAAGAATGGAAACAGCTTACGCTCAATACTTTACGAAAGAAGATGCAAAACCGCTAATTGCTGAATATCGAGTAATTCACCATATGTATGGAAAAGATGATGCTTCTGCTAAAAATTTCCAAACCGCAGCGATTGAATATTTAGATAATAATGAAGTAGAAGATTGGAATGTTTACAATTCTATTGCTTGGCATGCTTACGAAACCGCAGATGATAAAGCTTTTTTAAGAAGAGCAGCAGAATGGGCTGAAATGTCAATTAAAATGGATAAAAACTATGCTAATACAGATACAGCCGCAGCATTATATTTCAAATTAGGCGAAAAGAAAAAAGCAAAAAAATGGGCAAAAACAAGTATTGAAATTGCTTCTAAAGTTGGTGAAGAAGCCACAGAAACGAAGGAATTACTAAAACAAATTGAAGCACTTTAATAAAATTTGATAAAAGTGTTAATTGTTAATCGATAGAATCATGAAACTGTCGAATAACGAATAATAAGTAATGATTAACTAAAATAAGGCGATGACTTTTTTATAAAGTTGTCGCCTTATTTAGTTTTTAAGTTTTTGCAGCTTAGTTTTGCGAAAAAAATTGTTAATTCTTAATTGTTATCAAGTAGAATTATAAAACTGACGAATAACAATCAATAATTAATATTTCAGCATAAACAAAGAAATGTACAAATTATTAAAACCACTTCTATTTTTATTTAAACCGGAAAAAGCACATTATTTAACGGTTGATTTATTAAAATTCACTTTGGCAATTCCGATTATTGGTTCAATATTTCGTAATTTTTATAGTGTAAAAGATGACCGATTAAAACGAAAAGTTTTTGGATTAGAATTTCCAAATCCAGTTGGTTTAGCAGCAGGTTTTGATAAAGATGGAAAATCTTACAAAGCAATGTCTGCACTTGGTTTTGGCTTTATTGAAGTTGGAACTGTTACTCCAAAATCACAAGCAGGAAATCCTCAACCTCGATTGTTTCGTTTGCCTGAAGATAAAGGTTTAATCAATCGAATGGGTTTTAATAATGAAGGTGTTGAAGCATTGGTTAGTCGATTAAAAAAAGGAAAACCAAAAAATGTTATCATAGGTGGAAATATTGGAAAAAATAAGGTTACGCCAAATGAAAATGCGATTTCTGATTATTCAATTTGCTTTGAAGCTTTGTTTCCTTATGTCGATTATTTTGTGGTAAATGTAAGTTCGCCAAACACACCAAATTTACGTGCATTACAAGATA
>CAZEOC010000256.1:2820-6215 GCA_964513525.1 uncultured Saprospiraceae bacterium
TTTAACGGCATTATTGACGCATTTACAACAACTAAATAATCAAAAGGAAAATCCAAAACCGATTTTGTTAAAAATAGCACCTGATTTGACGGATTCTCAATTAGATGATATAATTGAAATTGTTGCTGACACAAAGATTGAAGGTGTAATTGCTACAAATACAACGATAGATAGAAGTGGATTGAATACACCAAAATCTACAATCGAAAATATCGGAAATGGTGGATTAAGCGGATTTCCAGTTCGAAATCGTTCTACAGAAGTAGTTAAGTATCTATACGAAAAGTCGAATCAAACTTTAAAAATAATTGCTGTTGGAGGAATTTGTTCTGCGGAAGATGCAATTGAAAAATTAAATGCTGGAGCTGTTTTAGTCCAAGTTTATTCTGGTTTAATTTATGCTGGTCCGAGTTTGATTAAAGATATCAATAAAGCGATTTTGAAAGAAGCTTAAGAATAAAATCACAAATCAAAATTGAATAAAACGGAAGACATATAATAATGTCTTCCGTTTTGTTTTTATTAAATAATCAAGATGAAATTCATACTTACCATATTTGTATTCTTTGCTTTTGTATTAACAACATTTGGACAAGAGGAAACTCTTATAAGTCAAACTATTCGTGGGCAAATCATTGACAAAAACGATAATACAAATTTGATTGGAGCGACTGTTTCATTAATTGGAAAACAAGAAACGAACAATACAATTAGTAATGACAACGGAGAATTTAGATTTGAAGAAATTCAAGTTGGTCGTTATCAATTGAAGGTTTCCTATGTTGGTTATCAATCTGTTTTATTAAAAGAAATATTGGTAGAATCTGGTAAAGAAGTTATAAAAATAATTGCTTTACAAAGTGGTACTGAATTGAATGAAATCGAAGTAGTTGCAGGTCGTGAAGCAATCAACAAATTGGGAACTCGAACTATTACAGTTGAGCAAACTCAACGTTACGCAGCTACATTCTATGACCCAGCTCGTTTAGCCAACTCATTTGCAGGAATTATTAATAATAACGACCAAGCCAATCATTTAGTTGTTAGAGGAAACTCACCAAATGCA
This sequence comes from uncultured Saprospiraceae bacterium, assembly GCA_964513525.1. Taxonomy (GTDB): domain Bacteria; phylum Bacteroidota; class Bacteroidia; order Chitinophagales; family Saprospiraceae; genus CAWVWD01. The sequence goes on from CAZEOC010000256.1 coordinate 3,887, forward strand.
ACGGTTTGGTGGCTCGAAGGTGTAGAAATTGTCAATCCTAATCATACTGCAAATGCTGGAACAGTTACCGATAATCCAACTCAAAATGGTGGCGGAGTAAATATTTTATCTGGTCAACTATTGGATGATTCCTATTTTATGAAAGGTAGTTATCCAACTCAATATGGTAATGCTTTAGGTGGGATTTTAGATATGCGATTAAGAAACGGAAACAATGAAAAAAGAGAATATACCGCTCAAATTGGTTTAATTGGAATTGATTTAGCTGCTGAAGGTCCGATTCAAAAAGGCAAAAGTTCTTATCTGATTAATTACCGATATTCTACTTTAGGTTTATTAAATCAACTTGGAGTTGAGTTAGGTGATGAAGCAATTGCTTTTCAGGATTTATCATTTAATTTAAATTTCCCAACTGAAAAATTGGGCACATTCTCATTTTTTGGAGTTGGAGGAAAGAGTAGTAATATTTTTGTACCACAGTTAGATACTTCAATTTGGGAATTTGATAAAGATAGACAAAGTATCGAATTCAAATCTCAAATGGGCGCTTTGGGTTTTTCTCATTTATTACCAATAAAAAATATTGGAATATGGAAAACAACTTTTGTTGCTTCAACCGTTAATTCTACTCGAAATGCTCTAATAACGAATTATTATAATACTGAATTTTTTCTTCGCCCTTTTCAATTTGCAACTGCTGAGGAAAGTAAAAATTCTATAAATTCAAATATCGACCTAAAGTTATCCGATAAGATTCGACTAAAAACTGGGCTTGTAGCAACTGAATTGACACAAAATTATCGTTTTAGCATTTATCATCAAATTGACTCTTCCGAAATATTAATAAATACACTTGAGAATAATTGGTTAATTCGACCTTTTTCAGATTTGGAATATAATCCAAATGAAAAGCTACAATTTAATCTTGGTTTGGCTTATAGCTATTATTCAATGAATAAAACCGACGCAATTGAACCTCGATTGTCTATAAATTATCAAATTAATAAAAATCAAAAATTGGCTTTTGCTTATCGTTTACAATCTCAATTGCAATCGCCTTTAATTTATCATAGTTCAAGAATTTTTCCTGAAAATTTAAACACTGAAAATAATGCTTCCAATTATAATAGAGATTTAGAAATGACAAAAGCACATCAATTTGCTTTGAATTATGATTTTAATATTTCAAAAAATTGGTCTGCTCAAACTGAATTATATTACCAATCTCTTTTTGATGTTCCAATTATTAATAATCCTAATAATACATTTTCAGCATTGAATGTATTTGATGAGGTTGTTCAAGATACTTTAGAGAATTTGGGAACTGGACGAAATTATGGTTTAGAAATAACGGTTCAAAAATTAATGTCGAATGGTTATTATGCTTTGTTGACACAAAGTTTGTATGAGTCTAAATATTCGGGAATAGACGGAATCGTGAGAGATACGAGGTTTAATGGAAATTTTGCAACTGCAATTACTTCTGGCAAAGAATTTCAGTGGTTATCAAAAAAAGGAAAAGAGAAAATTATTGGTTTGAATATGAAATTATTGTATTTCGGAGGTTTACGCACACAAACTATTGATATTGAACAATCTAAATTACAAAATACGACTGTTTATAATAATGAATTAGCTTTTGAAAACTCGTTACCAAACTTTTTCAAAATTGATTTTAGAATTTATTACAAAAGAAATTACAAAAAATATACTTCGACTTTAGCTTTAGATATTCAGAATTTAACTAATCAAAAAAATCCATCTTTTGAATATTTTGATGTTTCTCAACAAGCTATTGTTCAGCGCTTTCAGTTAGGTATAATACCAATCTTGGTTTATCGAATTGCGTTTTAAGTGATTCATTCAATAACGGTTGATACGGATATAAGGAAAATTGGCAAAGCCAATAAAAAATTCGTTTATATTCGTTGTATCTGTATCATCCGTGATAGAATCACTCCAATCTTTCATTTCTATTTAATGAAAAAATCGTTTAATAATTCTCAGATTGTGGCTATATTTTGAGATTTCATGATTGTAAATTCCTTTTCTATCAAAACTATCAATTCTAACTTTTCCTGAAGCATGAATGATTTGATTATCAGGTAAAATCAATCCAACATGAATAATCTTTCCTTTAGAATTTTCAAAAAATGCTAAATCTCCTGGAAGTGCTTCTTCATAAAAATCTACGACTTCACCTTGTTCTACTTGTTGTGATGCATCTCGTTTTAAATGAATTCCTATCATTTTGAAAATAACCTGAGTAAAACCTGAACAATCAATTCCAAAAGGTGACCTTCCGCCCCACAAATAAGGTGCATACAAA
>CAZEOC010000257.1:0-6189 GCA_964513525.1 uncultured Saprospiraceae bacterium
ATTTTCTTGCCAGAGATTCATCAATTGTAAAAATGCTTTGCCATAAGTTGACCGTTTTTCTAATTTTTGAGTTTCGGTATTTAATTTATTGACAGTTTCGGTAATAATTATATTATAGTAATCAATAACTTCTTTTGGTAAAATATTTTTGAGTTTGATAAACCTATTTTTTTGATAAAAATCAATTTGTTGTAATGTGATTTTGAGAGACTGATTTAGAACTTGAAATTTCATAAAATTTTACTTAAAATATATGTATTTTAAATTTAGTATAAATAGAAATATTGTATGAATTGATTTCATAACTCTCTCAAAGTTAATACGATGATAAGTGAAATTATAGAATAGATATTAATTAATATTGAATTATGACGAACTTCTAAATAATCGGAATTCGAATTAAACAATTAAATACTCATTTTTTAAAATGTGTAATCAAAGTGCATATATTTCATTAAACTCGTTTAATAAAAATTCAAAAAATCATCAATCAATTTATTGTTTTATATTTTAATGATAGATTTGGATTATAAATTTGAAAAAATGCTTCATTATTCAATTATTAGTAATATCAATTGTTATTATTGTAACATAGAAATTATCAGTAAAAATTAAATCAAATGAAAAAATCATTAAAATTATTTATTCTATTATCAGTGTTATCAAGTGGAGCGCTTCATGCACAATTAACACAAACCATACGTGGAACTGTCGTTGATGTCGACACACGAGAACCGCTAATCGGTGCCAATGTTTATGTTGCAGATGTAGAAGATACGAATATTGGAACGGTAACGGATATTGATGGGAAATTTATATTAAATAATGTACCTGTCGGAAGACGAACGATTAAATGTGGTTATGTTGGATATACTGAATTTATACGAGATAATATTCAAGTGAATTCTGCCAAGGAATATATTTTAGATATCGAATTAAAAGAAGGAATTCAAGCGGCAGAAGTTGTCGTGAAAGCATATACTCGAAATGATGCGGTTAATGAATTAGCAGTTATGTCTGTTCGTCGATTAGATCCAGAAGAGCTACAATATCATGCAGCAACTGCAAATGATCCTTCTCGTTTAGTGATGGGTTTTCCAGGGGTTCAACCATCGCGAGATACTCGTGCAGATGTTGTTATTCGAGGAAATTCTTCTGCGGGATTGTTATGGAGATTGAATGGAATTGATATTCCAAATCCAAATCATTTTGCTCGTCGAGGTACATCTGGCGGTGGAATTACGATTTTCTCAGCTTCGATGTTAGGAAGTTCAGATTTTTCTGTTGGTGCCTTTCCTGCCGAATACGGAAATGCTTTCTCAGGAGTTTTTGATATGAATTTCAGAAATGGAAATATGTATAACCGAGAACACACTTTCAAAGCTGGTTTATTAGGTTTGGATATTGCTTCTGAAGGTCCAATTAAAAAAGAGAAATCTTCTTATTTAGCTAATTTTCGTTATTCAACCTTAGGAATTTTAAATCAAATGGGCATTCATTTGGTTGGTCCAAGAACCGATAATAATTTCTATGATTTATCATTCAATTTACACCATAAAGGCAAAAAAGCAAATTTTAACCTTTGGGGAATGGCAGGAAATAGTATTGAATATTTTCGTCCAGCAGAAGGCGATGAGCCTCGTGAGATTTTCGATGATTCTTATACGTATAATTTTGCAACAAATGTGGGAGCATTAGGTGCATCAATGAATTATATTATAGATTCAAAATCATACATTCGAGTGAATGCAGCAATTATGGGGCAAAGAGTTGTGATTTCTGATGATACATTGAATACCGCAGGAACAGAAACTGCTACTTTGAATTATGACGATTATACGAATAATAGAATTTCTCTAAGCACATTTTATAAAAGAACTTTCAGCCCAAAATTGAATATGAAAGTAGGTGGATTGGTGAGTAATTTGGGATATAAATTCATTTTAAGAGAATGGGATTTTGATGCACAGCAACAAAACGAGATTATTAATAATGATGGAAATACTTTATTAGCACAACCATATTTGCAATTCAGCTATCGACCAACGGAGAAATTGACTTTGAATGCAGGGGTTCACTCTATCTTTTTAGCTTTAAATAATACGAACTCCATCGAACCTCGTGCTTCGTTAAAATATCAGTTTAATGAAAAAGCATCTTTTGCTTTAGCTTATGGATTGCATGGTCGAATGTTGCCATTAGGAACTTATTTCACAGAAGTGAATGGTCAAATGCCAAATGCCGATTTAGAAATGATTAAAGCACATCATTTTGTAGCGGCTTATGACCAAACGCTTGGTGATAATTATCGTATTCATTTAGAAACGTATTACCAAACATTAAATAATGTACCGGTGAATACTGCTGAAAAATATTGGATGTTGAACGATATTCAAGGTTTTGCAACAGAAGCTTTAGTGAATGAAGGAACTGGTCAAAATGTTGGTTTAGATTTATATTTGGAACGTTTCTTTAGTGAAGGTTTATTCTTTGTGGTTTCGGGTTCTGTATTTAATTCTACATTCCAATTGCCAAATGATGCAACCGTTTATAATACTCGTTATAATAGTCGAGTAGCGGGTACTTTTACTGGTGGAAAAATGTTTCAATTAAACGAAAATACAACTTTAGAAACTGGAATGAAATTATTGTTTAATGGCGGAATGCCGATTACACCATTATTAGCAGGTTCTGAAAATGCAGATGGTTTTGAGCCAGTACTTGATCATTCACAACCTTTTTCTGATAAAATCGATCCTTATTTTCGACCAGATGTTCGTATTGCTTTGCGTAAGAATCGTAAGAATTTTGCTTATTGGTTAGCTTTAGATATTCAAAATGTAATCAATAGAAGAAATATGGATAGCTTGAATTATGTATTTGATCGTGAATTGGATAGTTGGACGAATCGACGACAAAGTCCATTGACACCGATTTTAAGTTTTCAAATAGACTTTTAAAAGAACAAGAAAGCCCTTTCGGAATCAATTCCAAAAGGGCTTTTTTTAATATTTTGATTTTCATTAGGATTCGACCTAATAGGAAATTTACTTTTATTTCATAAAAATAAATCACCTAATAGATCTAAGTCCTTCATTTTTCAGTAATTGCAATTAGCTACTAAAACTTAATAATTGGTAAAGCGACTTGTTCTGTTTCTGTTTGAATTTGTAAAATATAATTACCGAAAGGTAAATCATTTACATCAATTTGAATTTGTTGTTCACCTGATGGTAGATAATTATTAGAAATCTGTTTTACTAATTGTCCATTCAAATTATAAATCGTCATATTGACCTCTGAACCTTGTGTTAATTCAAAATTCACATTTACAAAATCTTTTACAGGATTTGGAAAAATAGAAGCATTGAACGTTTCATCTTTATAAACCGATGTATTGGTAATAGATGGCGTACTTAACGGCTGACTTGTATATAAACGATATTCACCTGGCTGTAAAGCAATTTGTGCAATTGTTGAGGTAACCTCTAAACTATCGCCAGTAAAGAATTCATACCACATTCCTGTACTTTGGAAAGAAGGATTGATACTCAAAGCGTTTACATCAAAATTACCAATTACAACAACATCCATTGAAGAATGATTTAAACGAATTCGTTTTGCTAAACCATTTAAAGTAAAGTTGAAATCTGTTGTTCTAAATACATCATTATTCTTCTTTAAATCAATTAAAGCTGCATTTATATCATATAAACGTTGACGATTTACTTCTTGGAAATAATTCCATAAAATTGGTTTATTACAAACTCGACAAGGATTATTAATGGAAACATCATAACCAACTTCTTGAAATTGCCAGATCATTTTCGGTCCAGGAATCGTATAAAAGAAAGTAGAAGCCGCTGCCATTCTTCTCAATGCAATCGCTTCTGTTCGAGGGTTATGAGCACTATTTGCTTGATTTCCTCCAGTCAAAGCAGCATACATTGCTCTTTCTTCATCATGACTTTCGATAAAGGTAATCAAGTGCGGATCCGCCCAACCTCTTGATGTGTACACACCAGAACTAATATTTCCAGTATAACCTTTCACTGCGTCAGCATAGCCATAAGTGACATTTCCCCATAGCATCATTCCATAATCTGATAATTGTGTTTCCTCACTATTATCTGCCCAATGTTCTAAAATAACATAAGCATCTGGATTCACAGTCCAAACTTCATCAGCGTAATTCTTTAATAATTGAATTCTATCATTATCATATCCAATATTACCATTATTAGTAAAACCTTTAGTATAATCAAATCTGAATCCGTCAACATTATATTCCTCTAACCAAAATTTATTGATTCTATTGACATAATAATGTACATCAGGACTTGTATGATCAAAATCAAAACCCCAACAGTAAGGATCATGCGGACAATTCGCATTAAAATATGGAGAATTAGCAGCAGGTTTATTTCCAGCAGCATCCCAATATAAATTTACTAATGGATTTTGACCATAAGCATGATTCAAAACCATATCAATAATAACTGCGATTCCTCTTTGATGACATTCATCAATTAATTCTTTGAACTTTTCTGGTGTTCCATAATATTTATCCAATGCCATGTGAAAAGAAGAATTATAACCCCAACTTTCATTGTTTTCAAATTCTCCTGGAGGCATTAATTCTAACGCATTAATACCTAAATTCGATAAATAATCTAAACTATCAATTATCGTCTGATAATTATGTGTTGCCACAAAATCACGAACTAACATTTCATAGATTACTAAATCCGTTTTGGCTGGAGCCGTAAAGTTTGGTACTTGCCAATTGTAGGCTGGTTTCCCAGGATGCATTACAGTTACAAACCCATTAGTTTGTCCAGAAGGATAAGGATGCATATTTGGAAAAGTTGTGGTACTAATTCCTCCGTCAGAATTCGGGTCCAAAATCAATTCAGAATAAGGATCTGCAATTTTGATTAAACCATCTACCCAATATTGATAAGCAGTAGTTTGATTAGGAGTTAAACCAGCAACTTCAAGCCACCAAGTTTCATTATCTGTTCCTTTTTTCATGAAATAATTAGGATCAGGTGTCCAATTATTGAAATCTCCTAAAACATAAACATAATTCTTAAAAGGTGCATGGAATTGCAAAATTACAGTAGAATCATCCATGTAATTAATTCCGTATTCTAAACCTGAAGGCGGATCTTGCACCGTTACAGTCGGATTTCCTGTATAATAAAAAGTATCTTTTACCGTAGTTGAACCATCATTCGCTACCAACTCAACCGTATGCAAACCTTGAGTTGTAACGTTTAAATTGTAGTTCAAACTTGTGGCATTTGCTTGAGTCGTTAATAATGTTCCATTATCATATAATTCTAAAGTAGAAGGATTATTTGATGCTGCACTGACCTCAATAGTTTGCCCAACTGTTGCGATAGAAGTAATATCGTAAGGCTTGAAAAATTGAGCTAATAAACCCGCATTTGCAGGATAAATATCATAGTAAATATCAGAACCGTCAGTAGCACGACCAACCACACTACCATTTGCATCTCTAAAAACAAAAGATAATTTCTCAACTACTGTTCCTGCTGGAAAACCATAATAGTTTGGAATATCAATAACGATTTGATGTTTATCATTTCCCAAAGCCGTCATTTGCGTATTTGGATCTGGCGTTCCCCAGTTTCCTTGTACAAATTTCCAATCAGTAGGAGAGGTGCTTTGGTCAGTAATTAGACCAAAATGTCCATAAACCTGCGCAGTACCTGCTAATGCTCCGTTTCCTTCTGTTGCATCATAAATTATCGTAACGACATCACTCGAAGTAGGAAAAGCAGGAGTAATCTGCAAAATTTGTGCATTAATTGAAAACGCACTAATTGTTAGGAAAAATAAAAGTGTAAATCTTAATCTCATAATTTGTTTGTTTATTCTAATAGTCTTGAGTAAATCTATACACAAAGAACGTAAGGAATATTTATAAATTGACAAATGAAAAAGTTAAAGAATATTTAAGTACTTGAACACAATCAAACAAGCGTTCTAACTTGTTTTATTTTCGCTATACTTCTCTAAAAAATGCTCTTATAACATAGCTATAATCACATTTTTATAAATCGTATAGCAAAAAAATAATTGTATTATTTTCGTTCGTTTAATCATGTCTAAGGAATGAGGTATAAATAAAGTTACAGAATTTGGCGAAGTATTTTTTAT
>CAZEOC010000258.1:0-6164 GCA_964513525.1 uncultured Saprospiraceae bacterium
CTATCTCCAGTTCTAAATAATTGGCGAGTAATTGTAACAGTTGAATATTCTGTTGGTAAAATATTTTTATTGTTATCAAAGGTCAAAGAAACTTCAGCAATATTTCCTTGCTTTCGTTTTTTTGTTCCATTAAAAATAACATTCGTCATTTTATCAGAACGTAATTGACTACTTTTCTGCTCTCCTAAAACCCATCGAATTGCATCTACGATATTTGATTTACCACATCCGTTCGGTCCAACAATTCCAATTATATCTTTATTGAAATTGACAACCGTTCGGTCAGCAAAACTCTTAAAACCCTTAATTTCTAAATTTTGTAAACGCATCCTTTGAACTATGAACTTTTAAGTATAAACTATTAAAATTGAAGTATAAAAATGGTGTAATTAAAAATGCGGTCAAAAGTACGAAAAGTATTTTGAATGATGAATGAATAATTATCTTTGCAGGAAGTCAAAGTCAAAAAAAATCCGTCATGTTTAGGAAATCCTTTTCATCTTTGTAAAAGTGCGGAATTATATGTGAATAATTAATATCAAGAAAATGCAATTATTAGAAACCATAAAAAATGAAAATGCAATTTTAATCTATTTTCAAAATGATAATTGTCCGCCATGTTTGAGTTTACGTCCAAAAATTGAATTGATGATAGAGAAAGATTTTTCAGAAATGAAATTAGTATTTATTAATTCAGGTGATAATCCAGATATATCTGCTCATTTTAAAGTTTTTGCACACCCAACTTTATTAGTTTTCTTTGAAGGACAAGAATACATTCGAGCGAGTAAATATGTTTCAGTTATAGAATTAAAAACTAAAATTGATAGATTGTATCAATTGATGAAAACTTGACTCAAAGATTATATATTAATAAAATTAATTACGAAAGTCATTTTAATTTAAAAAAGTAAAACCCCTGATTTTAAAACTTTGATAACATGTTGATTATCAATGTTTTAATCTTTACTTTGCATTGCATTAATATCTATATCAATATTATATGAATGTAAATTATTATAAAGTGAAATTCCTTAAATAAAATTATTAGGCAAAGATGAGAAAATTCTGTTAAACACTTTACAGTTTTTTTTATTAGAATTAAGTCATTTGTTTTAAATATAGAATTAATAATAATGTGTTATGTGCTGATTTTATTAGTTTTGTGTTGTTAACATTGCCTGAATCGAATAATAATAATAACAATGAAAAGTATATTACTAACTAGCTATTTGCTAATATTCTCAATATTAGTGAATGCCCAATATCAACAACCATTCAAAGTATATCAAGAAAATAATCAGTTTGGATTGATTGATTTGAATCAAAAGATGGTTGTAAAACCTATTTATAAAAATATCAAAAGGTCATCTTATGGTGTTTTTGCAATCCAAGGAAGTAGCTTAAAATGGGCTCTGTTTAATAAAGAAGGTCAACAAGTTACGCCATTTTTATATGATAATATGGAGCAAAAACTACCAGGAATAGTAGAACTCCGTAAAGGGAATTTGGTTGGTTTATTTGATGATAAAGGGAAAGAAATTATTCCAGTTCAATACAATAAAATCAATGCGATTGGTAAAGTTATTTTATCTAAAATAGGAGATAAGAATAACCAAAAACCTAAAGGTTTTTTATATCGAGGTGCAATTGTTACCAAGGGAAATTTATCTGGTTTTATTAATGAAAATGGTCAAGAGGTTTTAGAGATTGCTTACCAAAAAATTCAAGCGACAGCAGATTTTAGGTTTAATATGGGAATCGTTGATGTTGTTGGTTTGATTATTAAAAAAGAAAATAAGTTTGGAATAGTTGATGAAAAAGGAGCTGAAATTCTTCCTTTAGATTATTTGTATATCAATGCATTGAATCAATTGGGATTTGGAGAATTACAACAAAATGGAAAGAAAGGCTTGTATGATGCTAAATTCAAAATTATAAAAGAACCTCAATTTGATAATATTTCTATTCTAAATAAAGGACTTTTTGCTGGAGAAAAGAATGGGGTTTGGGCAATATATACTAAAGAGAATCCTGAAACTTCAAAACTATATTGCGATGCTGTGAAACCATTAAGCAATGCTTATGCTAAAATCACGAAGGATAATAAAAATGGTGCAATTGATGAAAATGGAAATGTAGTTGTTTCAACAGAATATGATGTTGTGACTCCATTTGGGCAGAATTTATTTCTTTCAAAAGAAAGACAGAATTTCATTTTTACTTCTGAGAAACAAATTAAATCTTGGGAGTTTGACCAAGTAATAACTTGGTATAATCAAAATGAAAATCTTAAACCGATTCGTAATAAAAACGGAAAAATAGGTTATATCAATGATAATGGCGAATTAATTATCGAAGGAAATTATACAAAAGGTACACCTTTTAACAAAGATATTGCGATAGTTTGTAAGGATGGAAAGTGTGGTTTTATTAATACAGAAGGAGAATTTATTTTACCAATGGATTATGAATTGCCAACTTTGAGTACTCAACCTAATTTTCTTTTAGCTAAAAAAGGTGGAAAATATGGCTATTTAGATTACCAAGGAAATACGATTATTCAAATAAAATATGATTTACTCGAACCTTTTCAATCTGTAATTAAAGCAAAACTGAATGGAAAATATGGTTTTATTAATGATAAAGAAGAAATCATTATTCCGCATAAATATGACTTTTTAGAATCTCATCTTGAAGATAAAAAAGAATTTAGATTTATAGATAAAGGGAAGTTTGGTTGGGTGAATTTAAAAGGAATTGAACGATATAGTGCAAAACTTACTACTTGGGTTGATAAAATGTATCCGCTTAAAAATGAGGTTAGAAATATCAAAGTTGGTAATAATTACGGATTACTTGATTCGAATTATAATTTCATTACTTCTATCGTTTACCAAAAATATATCAATTTTAAGAATACTGAAAAAGCTGTCGTTCGTGCAAATCAAAAATGGGGAATGATAGATAAAAATGGTAAAGTTGTTATTCCTTTAATTTATGATGATAAGTTGAAATTTAATAACAATGGTTTTTCTTGTATTCGTCAGAATGGGCAATTTGGAATTATTGATAATAACGGAGTTATAGTTGTTCCGCCAAAATATGATAGTTATATCTACTCAGATTATGAATTTTGGACAGTTCAAAAAGAAGGTAAACAAGGAATTATTAATCAAGAAGGTAAAGTTGTTATTCCAGTTAATTATGAAAAGGTTTTTCCGTATTTGGATGGAATGGCACTTGTAAAGAAAGATGGAAAATGGGGATATATTGATGAGCAAAACGCTGCAATTATTCCATTTGAATATGATGTATTGAATAGCTTCAATGGAGGAAAAGCAATGGCTTCCAAATCTGAAAAATGGGGAATAATTGATTTGTCAAATAATATAATTCTACCATTTGAATATGAGAATTTGGTATTAGAATCTAATGGGTTTATTAATGCAAAAAAAGATGGTTTGTGGGGAATTTTGAATGAAGAATATGACATAATTATACCTCATAAATATGATAAAATTAATTTAAATAGAAAATATTTTAAAGTTGAGAAAAATGCTAAAATTGGTGTTTTTTCAATAGATGGAAATATGATTCTACCTGCATATTATGACGCTTTAACGATTGAAGATGAAGTAGGTTTTAAAGTCAAGAAAGATGGGAAATTTGGTTTAATGTCTAATAGTGGAAAAGTTGTTACGCCTGTAATATATGACGAATTATCCTTTTTTGTAAAAGGGTTTTCAAGAGTTAAAAAGGATGACAAATACGGAATGATTTTACAGAATGGAGAATTAATTATTCCTTGTAAATATGAGAATTTAGGTAGTCGACTCCATGGTAGTTATGTAGAAGCAAAATTGGACGGAAAATGGGGTCTTATTAACCAATTTGGTAAAAGAAAAACTAAATTTAAGTATGAAATGATTCGCTTTAAAAGTAATAAAGAAATAGAAGGATTGATTGATGAAGAATGGGAAAAGATTAAATTATAAATTTTTCTAATAATTAATTAAACAATCAAAAAACGGAAATTTCTATATTAGAAATTTCCGTTTTTTATGTAATAAAATATATCAATGAGTTACTATACTGATATAATCCTTTAACAACCGAATTCCAAAAGCAGTTCCAGCTTTTTGTTTTGTATATTCAGAATCTGTATAAGCAACTCCAGCAATATCTAAATGAGCATAAGCTTCATGTTCGTCCACAAAATGCTCTAAGAATTTCGCTGCTTCAGCTGCTCCAGCGAGTGGTGTTAACCCAAAATTTCTTAAATCTGCAATATCAGAATGTAGATTTTTCTTATAATCATCCCACATTGGCAAACGCCAAACTTTTTCTCCTGTTTTTAATCCAGATTCGTATAATTCCTTTGCTAAATCATCGTTTTGGCTAAATAATGCGCCAGCAGCATAACCCAATGTTTGAACGGAACTACCTGTCAAAGTTGCTAAATCAATTACAACATCTGGAGAAAAATTACGAACCAAATAACTCAATCCATCTGCTAAACACAATCGACCTTCAGCATCAGTGTCCATGACTTCAATCGTTTTTCCACTATAAGAATTAATGACATCGCCAGGTTTATAAGCAGTTGCATCTACACAATTATCGGTTGACGGAACAATTCCAATCAAATGAATTGGTAAGTTCAATTTTGCAGCCATTTCCATAGTTCCCAAAACTGCAGCAGCTCCGCCCATATCGGATTTCATGAAGTGCATTCCACGAGTTTTGATATTCAAACCGCCAGTATCATAAGTCACACCTTTTCCAACAATTCCAATAGTTTTCATGTTTTCAAAACCTTCTGGTTTGTGTTCCATGACGATAAATCTTGGTGGAATTTCACTTCCTCGATTTACAGCTAAAAGTGCGTGTAAACCTAACTCTTCGATTTGTTCTTTATTAAATATTTGAACATCGTATCCATATTTGTCGCCAGATTTTGCTGCCCAATCTGCTAAAACTAAAGCTGTTTTGTGGCTTGCAGGTAAGTTCAAAAGCGTCATTGCTTCTTTTTGTGTTTCCGCAATTGAAAAACCTATTTCGGCAGCATTTGCTGCAGCTTCTTTTTCAGTTTCATTAATAAGGAATTCGATATTTTCGATACTTGTTAAATCTTCTTTTTCTGATTTTAATAATCGAATATCATATTGACCTAATACAAAGCCATTTGTTGCTAATTCTGTAAAAAATGGAATTAAATCAGTTTCAATACTTTCAAATTGAAAATTCATAAAATCAACACCAACATTTCCAATGTTTTTACCTTTTGCTTTATTCGAAAAGCTACGAAATGCTTCAATGATTGGCATTTGTCTGATTTCTTCTCCCAAACCTAATAGAATGACTCTTTTTCCATTAGCATAAGTCGTAAAAACTTCTTTATGTTTTGCTTTAAAATCTGATTGTAAAAAATCAGCTTCAATGTCTAATAATTCTGCTAAACTTTCTAACCAAGCCGCTAAGTCTTTCTGTTGGAACATTGGTACAACTAAGGTACTTACATCTGCAGAAAAGCCGTCAACTATATCTATTCTCATTTTCCTTTTTTATCTAATGAATTTTGGTGCAAAGATATAGTATTAAATATTAAGTAATAATTATGAAGTCTAAATTATTGTTTACTTGCTTAATCTACTATTTCGATAAGTAGAAATGATAATCATAATCATTAAAAACCAATTGATAATTATTAAAATCGGGAATGGATTATTAAAATAAATTATTTGTAGAATGATGTCTCCAATAACTAAAAGTAATTGTAAACAAACTAAGACAAGATTAACGGACTTTTTTCTTACTAATAAGAAGGTATAAATAAGGATAAAAGTAGTAATAGCAAAAATTGAATTGAGTATAGAAAAATTAAAATCACTGAATTCATTACCCCAACTCGAAGGTAAGTAATCATCGTTTTGCCAACCGATACTTCTATTTAAATTCCAAGTTCCTATGCCAAATGACGTCGTAAAAAAATCAATAATTAATAAGATTACCAAAATAAGTAGAATGTATTTTGGACTTGCTTTTTTGTCCATTAATGCATTTTTTGAGATTTAAAGAATAATATTCAACATTCAATCATAAATCGAATGTTGAATATCCATGAAAAATTCGGGTAAGAAAATCCGAACTTCTATAAAATC
>CAZEOC010000259.1:0-6154 GCA_964513525.1 uncultured Saprospiraceae bacterium
TCTCGATTATGCTCCTTGATTCGTTTTAAGCAATTTTCTGTTTCGCCAATATAGACCATTGGTTTAGCACTTTCCTCGTCCATACCAAATAGAAAATAAAAGCCTACATCAATTAGCTGTTTTCGTTTCCCTGCATTTTGTAGTTGATTTCTAGGAATCAATACTGCAGTAACTACTCGATTGGTAATTTCGGCAATTTTGATACCTCTTGGTGAGCCATCGGGTAAAAATATTTGAATGGTTTGTGGTCGTGTCATTACTTTGTTTGGGTTATAGAGAGAGCCAGCCAAAGCTGCAAAAAAGGAAGGTCTAAAGTAGTAGCGCTTGCCTAAATTTGGTAGATTTGTACTGGTTTTTATTCTTTTTCAATCGTTCTGAGATGCGCTTTCACCTTCATCTCAAAGCGGTTTTTTTATTTCGAGCGGCAAGATAATAACAATTATAGCATTTTGGTATTTAGCCGCCTTGATTTTTATACTCGGAAAAGGGGAATAGGTTGGTAGTTTTACTGATAGGTGATATATATTTTTATTCTACAAATGTAATGGTTTTTGTGGAGGAAGTAAAGGGGTGGTGGTTTTTAGCTATTACCTGACTCTTAGCAACAAGTTTGCGAGATACTCCAAAAAAGAAGCCATGAATTTAAAATAGACTTGTTTAAAGCAAGCTGTAAAAGGGCTCATCAGCTTATCAATTAATTATTGAGAAGCCCTTTTGCTTTAAAGCAGCTAAGTAAGTGGCAGCATTCACTAAAATTGTCAAAAATGCTAATTTTTTGTCCCGCTCCCCTATTTTCCCGACCTTTACACCTCAATACTAAAAACGAGAAAATGGCAAAGCAAAGAATCAAGGTTCAAGGAATTGAAATACGACTACTAAAAGACAATTCTGACTATATCTGTCTCACCGATATTGTTCAAGGCTTCGAGGATGAAGCCGATGAGCGAAACAAAGACTTCCTTATTTTAAACTGGTTACGCAACGGCAATACCATCGCTTTTCTAGGCGAGTGGGAAAAGGTTCATAATGCTAATTTTAATCCTGTCGAATTCGACAGGATTAGAATGGAGTCTAGTGTCAACTCTTTTAGAATCTCCGTAAAGAAATGGATTACTCGTAATTACGAACCGAGATTCTAGGGAAATTTGCCAATGATTTGAGTATCCATTTTGCGGATTCGGTGGCTATGCAGCGGGTTCGGGAGATTCAGGATAGGGCGATGAAGTGAGAACGTTTTTTATCCAATTTTTTCCCGACCTTTACAATCTAACACTTTAAGCACAAATAATGAGCATCAAAAAATTTGACTACGAAGGCAAGCCTATCTCCTTCGAGTTTGAAGATGGGAAGAAAATGATTAACGCCACAGAAATGGCAAAACCCTTCAATAAGCGAGTTGATAACTTCCTTCGACTCAAAGGTTCTAAAGACTATATTCTATTATTAGAACTCCGTTACTCAGATGTGAGGGAACGGGAAGTTTTGCGCATCGTGCAAGGTGGTACCCCCGAATTACAAGGTACTTGGATGGATGAAAAATTGGCGTTGAAGTTTGCAGCTTGGCTCTCCCCTGCCTTTGAATTGTGGGTCTACGATAGAATCCAAGAACTATTAACCACAGGAAAAACCGAAATTCCCACCCATCGTCCACCGTCCGACATCATTTCTGCTTTGCGACTAATCGTGGATAAGTTAGAATATCAAGAACGGGATATTAACCAACTCAAAGAAGGACTAAAAGAAGTCAAAGATTATGTCGGAGACTTAGAAGCCAAAATCACCAGCCACGACGAAAATTATTACTCCGTAGCGGGCTACTGTAGCTTGAAAAACAAACCTTGTACTTTGAAGATGGCACAAGAATACGGGCGACAAGCTACCGCTTTGAGCTACCAGAAAGGATTTCCTATTGGCTCCTGTCACGATGAGCGTTACGGGAAGGTAGGGACTTATCACAAGGATGTTTTAAAGGAAGTTATTTAACCAGCAAAATCAGCATTATGAACGATTATAAAAAAAGTGCATCCGCAACGAGTACCAATGTTTGAGTCTAGTCCTAGGGAATTTAATTCGATGTTGGAGCGATTGGACGAGGGGCATTGTGGGTAGGGGCAAAATTGCCTGTACCTGCATCTAAAAGTACCTAATAATTTATTTATCGCACTGTTGCTGCTATATTTCCTACCACTTTCTAATTCCTTCTTTTTTTAAAATTCAAAAGCGCCTAACTTATTGGGCATATTTTGTTTTATGCTTCCAATAATTTGGGACTCCACTCCTTAATTCCTGTTTCTAGTGTAGATGGGGCAACTAGTTTCTAAATAATGGCTATTTTGGCTAATGTTCTGGGGAAGGAGGAAAGAGTGATTGCTTTTAGGGTTTGGTAGTTATTTTTAGTATATCCCCAAAAGCGCAATTGCAATTAATTGATTCTTAATGATTTAAATAAAATTCATAATACATGTAACGATAGCTAGAATACACGCAATATGCGTGAGCTTTCTTGTTACTTTTCACCAAAAAAGAAAAAAGAAACAGTAGGATGTCAAAAAAATAGGAGTAAATTTGTGAGAAACCAATTCTCTCACACCTGTGAGAGAATTAGAAAAAAACTACACGATGTCCAAAGAAATTACAAACTATAAGAAGTTATTTGATGATGTTATTCAATTGATTGAAAAAACTCAAATAAAAGTTTATAAATCATTGACAGAACACCAATTGTCATTAAACTTTGAGATAGGTAGAACAATTGTTGATAGTCAAGAAAAGCAGGGTTGGGGTAAAAGTGTTGTTGATGATTTATCAAAAGATATAAATAAAGTAATCGACGGAATAAAGGGCTATTCGCCGCAAAATTTATGGCGAATGCGGTCTTTTTATCTTGCGTATAAGGATTTTCCAGAACTACTAAATTTAGCTTTACAAATACCTTGGAGTCAAAATTTACTAATAATTTCAAAGATTTCTACAGAAGAAGAAAGAAACTACTATTTAGATTCGACTATAAAATTAGGTTGGAGCAGAGCGGTATTATTGAACCAAATAAAAGCGAATGCTTTTGCTCACCATAAAACAAATCCTAAACTACATAATTTCAAAAAAGCATTACCTATTCATCTTTCAGAACAGGCGACAGAGGCATTGAAAAGTGAATATAATTTAGATTTTTTAGGAATAACAAACCCTATTTCAGAGAGGGAATTAGAGAATCGGTTAATTGAAAATGTTCGAGATTTATTAATGGAATTGGGGTTTGGGTTCTGTTTTATCGGTAATCAATATAGAATAAAACTTGGGAAAAAAGAATACTTCTTGGATTTGTTGTTCTATCATCGAATTCTGAAATGCTTAGTTGCAGTAGAATTGAAAATTGTTGATTTTGAACCTGAATTTGCAGGGAAGATGAATTTTTATCTGGAAGTATTAGATGATACTATTAAAGAGGAAAATGACAATCCAAGTATAGGAATAATTCTTTGTCCAGAAAAAGATGATATTGAAGTGGAATATGCCTTACGGGCGAGTAATAAACCCATAGGAGTTGCAGAGTATAAATTGACGCAAGAATTGCCTGAAAAATTAAGAGGAAAAATTCCAACTAAAGAAGAAATTATTCAATCCCTAAAGAAAGTAAAACGATTGGACGAAAATAAAAAAGAAGAAAAAAAGAAGGCGAAAAAGTAACAATGTATATGTTCTCAGCAGCATTATGCATGCTGCCGAAAACATATACGGGGACGTTGGCTGTAATTAAAAAGAAAAAACAGAGCGATTACAAAACAGCAAAATCGTTAATAAATAAAAATTCGTTTTTCACTTACGACAAATGAATAATGGATTTCATTTCGACTAAATCGGCAGTTCACTAAACAGCTTTGTATTTGACCGATAAATAGTATTCCAAGAAAGAGATATACCCTTTCTCGTAAGTCGGTACAAAACCGTAACCTAATAACTCAAAGTGGATAGGGCGGTTCATAAAAAAAGCGGTTCAAGAAACAACATTTCTTGAACCGCTTTTTTCTTTGAAGGGGTGCCGTCTTGAGAAGACAGCACCTTGCCCAAAAAACCAAATGAAAACAAAATCTTTGGTCGAGTGATATTTCAAAGATACAAAAATCAATCGTTCCTAACAAACCGACTCCCATAAATCTTTTTACCAAAGACGCCCCAAACAAAGTAAATCCCCACCTCATAACCAGACACATCAACCACTAACTCCTTACTCCCTCCTTCCATCCGTTGTTCCCCTACTCGCTCCCCTACCCCATTCACGATAATCAAGTTGCCCGATTCGCCAAAACTCGATACTGGAAGCGTTAAACGCAAGTGGCTAGTAACAGGATTTGGGTAAACCAAAAACGGCAATAAGTCACTTTGCAGAATTGGCGGCAACTCCAAACCTGACGAATCCACACAACTAAAATCCAGCCCCTCCGACTCGTCCACCGAAAAAGCAAAATGGTCCTTATTCGTATCGGCATAAATCGCAGGGTAAAAAGGGACATCCATCGGCAGCACCCAATTAGCGTGGGTACGTACCACTTCATTCACGTAAAAAGTGACCTGCCCATTTGCCCCCCTTTCAATCGCCAAATACTCCAGCCCATCGCTCCGAACGGTTGCCAGCGACCGACCATAAAAATGCCCATTTATCCGAACCTCCAGCCCCAAGTAAGTCGTACCTGCCCCATCTCCTTCCAAGTAAATAAATGCCGAGTTATCTGTGACCGTCGTTGCCGAAGAATCTACTATCCCCACAAAATAACCATCCTCCACCGACTGCAAGACCTCAAACACAAATAGCCCTCGACCCGCTGGACATAGCACCGATTGACCAGAAACTAAAGGCAGTACCCAAAAAACAGTAACAAAAAATACGATAAGTCTTTTCATAAAATTAGTTATTAGTTAGTAGTCAGCAAGCTCCAACGGAGCGACATATCATAACATGGGGCGTAAGCCCTATGATGCGACCTATCATAACATGGGGCGCAAGTCCTATGATGCGAACTAACCAGAGGCATCAGCCTATGAACGCTCCCGTGCCATCAAATGAAAATAAAAAACCTCGTCTCTAGGGTCACAATTCTCCGCTTCCATGCACCGCCAAAAAGCATCCGCAGGCTCAAAGTACAACCAATGCCGTCCCTCCTTATCCTCGTCATCCTCTTCCACGTTATACGCCAATTGGGCGCAAGAATCAGCGCCCCAAATCGTGCAGTCAAGAACATCAAATTCAAACTTCTTGGAGACAAAATAAATATGTTCCCCATACGACCACCGCAATTCGATAAACTCGTCCCGGTGGGGCTGGTCACTATGAGAAATGAAAACGCTTTGTAAATCATTGGACATAGAAGCGATTCCTTCATACTCCGTGAAAAAGTGAACGATTCCGTCGTCATTCATTTCGGAAGGTGGCAATGGGGCTACATATTCCGTACAGGAGACAAATAACAAGGCAAACAAAAAAAGGTACAACAAAAAAGAAAGGCATTTAATGAATTTCATGGTATTGGATTTTGGTAATAAAAAAATCGAATCAAGATACCTCCTAATTCGATTTTGAAAAACAAACATACTAGAGAAAACGATAATGCTGATAGGTTCAGCAGTCTTGATGTTTCAAAGATAATGAAACTAATTTAATAAATAAAACTAGTTTCATTAGTTTAATAAAAAAAAGGTTAGAAAATGTATATAACATTTTCTAACCCTCTTTTTGGCGCTTACTCCGAAGTAAAAACCAACTTATTATGTCAAAACTTCAAATCTCACTAAAAGTAGTTGAAAATTTGAAATTGAAAATCACTAATTCATCCGCTCCCGAAAAGCCCCAGCCGTCATCTCCTTCGCTAGCATCCGATTATCCCATTTCCCTGTTTCCTTCAGTTGCATCTTCTTTTTTTCTGCCATCATTTTTTCCAACATCTTCGACCAGACATCACTATCCGTATCAAAAACCCCTTTCTTTGTCCACCAAGTCACGAAGGTAGCCGCACTTTCGTCTTTGTTTTTTTGCTGCTTCGCCCATTGCTTGAAATGAGAGAGCGCATATTCTACAAAATAATCCTCAAAGCCTGCAAACTCACTGCCTTTGATGGTGGGCAATAACCGCAAAAAGGCAATCCCTGGTTCGACCCCAAAC
>CAZEOC010000260.1:0-3807 GCA_964513525.1 uncultured Saprospiraceae bacterium
ACCTCTTGTTCCCTTTGGTGCAACATAACGAATTCGTTCAGGTTTACTACTCAACCAACCAGCTTTATTGAATGTTTTCACCGCAAAAAAATCATCATTATTATATTTTAAATAATTTCGATATTGTTCTAAATTCACCTCTACTTCCTCTTTCCTTTTTGGATTAATATCTTCAATGATTTCTTTTTTATTAATAAATAAACTGACTTTACCGATTCCGCCATTTCGTTTATCTAATTTCACTTTTAATACTTTCTTTTTATCATCTTTCCACGCTAATTTTGCTAAAGGATATAAAGGAACATCTTGAAAAGTCGTGACATCTCGAACTTTTTCTTGATTGATTTTCAATATCTTAGCTAATAATCCAGGTTCAAAATAACGTTCTTTTAATTGTGACAATTGTAAGGCTTCTAATCCAATTACATAGTGCATTTTTGACATTGCAGCATCAGAAGCATCAAACATACTTTCTGGTGTAACAATCGCCCATTCTTGCCCAAAAGCATAAAAAGTTGCTAAGTTTTTTCTGGAATTGAAATTCCATAATTTAATCGTATTATCAGCGGAACAAGTCACTAAATAATCTCCATTTTTATCAATTTCCATCACAACTTTTGTATGTCCTTGAAATTTAGATATTGGTTCTAAAAATTGATTCCAAATAGCAATTTCGCCATTAATATCAGCACTTATAAAGTAATCATTATCCAAATACAAAGCGGAAACCATTCCTTCATGCGCTTTTATTTTCATTGAAAATTTACCAGTTTTTACATCCCAAATTATCAAATATCCATCTTCTGTTCCTCCGATTAATTGTCGTCCATCATTAGTAAATGCTAAAGCATAAAAATTATGGTTTTGGGAAGTACATTTTGATAAGAACTTTCCAGTTCTATATGAATAAATATTGACTTCGCCATTAATACCACAAACAGCAATTGTGCTTTCATCTGGATGAATTGCTAATTTGAAAATATCTTGTTTTCCAATTGTAACAAAGTCCAACATTTTACCCGTTGAAGTTTGCCAAATAATCAATTCTTTTCCTAAATAACCAAGCATCAAACGACCATTCTCCACAAAATAAATATGTTTAGATTGACCTTCAAAAGTTCTAACCGTATCTTTTGAAACTGCATCCCAAAGGACGATTTTTCCGTTATTTTCTAAAGTAGCAATAAAACGTCCATTCGGATGTAATGCCAACTGTTCTACTTCATTTTCTAAATCAATTTTATCACCTGATATTTCGCCCCAAAGCCTTAACGATTTATCTCCAACAGAAATAATTCTTTGACTATCTAAACTAAATTTTACCGCATGGACATATTTCGTTTCCCAACTTTCAATCAATCCTTTGAAATCAGTAATTTTCTTTCCAGTTGTCGTTCGCCAAAGTCTCAAATTTTGATTATTTCCAGAAATTAAAGTTCGTCCATCAGGATGTAAATAAGCAGTTTTTAATGTTTTGCCAACTTTAAAAGTCTTCGTTGTATCTTGAGTTGCTGTATTCCAAACTTTAATATTTCCATATAAATCTCCACTTACTATTGTTCCATTATCTCGACTTATATCTGTAAAAACTAATCTGCTTTCGTGACCTTCTAAAGCATTGATATACGTCATCGCTTCTGTATCAAAAATCTTTATCAATCCATCTTTTCCACCTGCTACAATATAATTTCCATCAAAACTAAAATTAGCAGTTTCTATCTCCGTAGAAACTAATTGACGTTCTAATCTTAGATTTTTTGTATTCCACACCATCAAACCACTTTCTCCAGCAGTTAAAAAGTAAGTTCCATTAAAGTTAACATCAACAGCTTTTACAATACTCGATTGCGCTTGAATTGGTTTTGATTTATCGCCGTTTTTATAATTTAAAACTTGGGCTTTTCCATCAGCAAAACCTACAATAAGTTTTGTATCAGAAGGATGAAATTTAATCGTGGTAGGTAAATTATTAGAATAGTTAAATTGTTGAATCACTTTTCCTGTTTCTAAATTCCAAACCGTCAATATTCCATTAGAAGCCGTTCCAGCTACTACTTTCTCTTTGATTGCTACTTCTACATGACCCATTGATTGGGAATCAAAAACTCTTAATTCTTTCTTTGATAAAGCATCCCATAATCGAATGGAACCATCAAAACTTCCACTCACAATTAATCGTCCATCGACACTTGTTGCGATACTTGTAATTGGTGCAGCATGACCTTTTTGAACAGTTAAACTTGGTTCTTGAGCAAATAAGTTTATTGAAAAAAGTAGTGTAATAATTAGTAGGTGACCTTTCATTATATATTTTTAAATGTTAATATTTAGACATTCAAATCTCTATCAAAAGCTTCAAGTATCTGAACATAATTAAACAAGTTAAAACGCTTCTTAAGTTGTGTTCAAGCACTTAATATTTACTTTATAATTTCAAATCTAACATCTATTAGCAAAAATGAAAAAATTTATGTATTCATTTGCATAAATGAACATACTTTACATACATTTGTCCAATAATTACAAAATAATCAATATGCAAAAATTTCATTTACATCATCATGTTCAGACTTCTATTCCAATAGATGATGTAATTGCTATGTGATAATTATTAAGAAATTATTTACTCAAAAGCGGTTTGTCGTCTATCGGCAAACCGCTTTTTTTATGAATTTATTGAACAAATTATCAAATAAATAATCTTATTCGATAATTAAAACTATCAAAATAACAATGCGTTTAAAAATTGCAATTCAGAAATCAGGAAGATTGAGTGACAAATCAAAAGCTTTACTCAAAGAATGTGGTATTAAAATTAATAATGGGAAAAATCAATTGATGGCAAAATCAAGTAATTTTCCTATTGACTTTTTATTTTTAAGAGATGATGATATTCCACAATATGTGGCGGATGGAGTTTCCGATTTAGGTATCGTCGGGGAAAATGTCTTCATTGAAAAAAATAAAAAGGTCAATAAAATCAAAGAATTAGGTTTTTCTAAATGTCGCTTATCATTAGCCGTTCCTAAGTCTTTAGATTATAAAGGTGTTTCATATTTTGATGGTAAAAATATTGCGACTTCTTATCCAGTTATTTTACAAAAATATTTAGACGAAAAAGGAATCAAAGCGCAAATCCATGAAATTAGTGGTTCGGTAGAAATTGCGCCAAATATTGGCTTAGCGGAAGGTATTTGTGATATAGTGAGTACGGGAAGTACTTTGATGAGTAATGGTTTGAAAGAAGTTGAAACTGTTATGACATCTCAAGCAGTTATGATTTCTAATCAGAATCTAAGTGAAGCTAAACAAAACTTAGTTGGTGAATTACTATTCAGAATTGAGTCGGTACAACGAGCGAAAAATAATAAATACGTTGTATTAAATGCTCCAAATGATAAAATAGAAATGATTAACGATATTTTACCTGGAATGAAAAGTCCAAGTGTCGTTGCACTTCAAAAAGAAGGTTGGTCTGCATTACATTCTGTGATTAGTGAAGATAGATTTTGGGAAATCATCGGCAAATTAAAAAATGCTGGTGCAGAAGGAATTTTAGTAATGCCAATCGAAAAAATGGTCTTTTAATTTAACACATAGATTTAAACTCACCCTAACCCCTCTCTCAAAAAAGAGGGGAACTTCATATAATTTCCAAAGTTGATTGAAGTTCCCCTCACTTTTAAGAAAGGGGTTAGGGGTGAGTAAAAAACACACAATGAAAAATTATAAATATCCGAAACCTGAAAACTGGTCAACTATATTAAAACGATCAACTTTAGATTTGTCAGAATTGGAACCCTTGGT
>CAZEOC010000260.1:3817-5596 GCA_964513525.1 uncultured Saprospiraceae bacterium
GCAGTACAGTTTTATACTGAAAAATTTGATAAAGTAGCTTTGAATAAAATTCAAATTACAAATGAAGCAATAGAATTCGCGATAACACAAGTTAGCGAAGAATTGAAAAATGCTATTCAAACTGCAAAAGCGAATATTACGGCTTTTCATGTTGCTCAAAAGTCAGATACTTTGGAAGTGGAAACAATGCCTGGAGTAAAATGCTGGCGAAAATCTGTGGCGATTCAAAAAGTTGGTTTATATATTCCTGGCGGAACAGCGCCACTTTTTTCTACTGTTTTAATGTTATCAGTTCCTGCAAATATTGCTGGTTGTAAAGAGATTGTATTGTGTTCGCCACCAAGAAAAGATGGTACCATTCACCCTGCGATTCTATATACAGCTAATCTTTGTGGGGTGACAAAAATATATAAAATTGGCGGCGTTCAAGCAATTGCAGCAATGAATTTTGGTACGGAAACAGTGCCGAAAGTTCAGAAAATTTTTGGACCTGGGAATCAGTTTGTAACTGTTGCAAAGCAATTGATAAGTAAATCTGGAATGGCAATAGATATGCCTGCTGGACCTTCAGAAGTTTTAGTCGTTGCGGATAAAACCGCAGTGCCGAGTTTTGTAGCCGCTGATTTATTATCACAAGCAGAACATGGAATTGATTCTCAAGTCGTTTTGATTGCTTTTGATGAGGATTTTGTATCAAAAGTGAATATAGAAATAGACAAACAATTGAAAGAGTTACCTCGACAGGAAATTGCTAAAAAAGCATTAGAAAACAGTGTTTCTATTATAGTTAATGATAGAAATGAAGCTATAGAAATTGTAAATGAATATGCACCAGAGCATTTAATTATTGCAGTTGAAGAAGCTCAAGAATTTACAGATAATATTGTCAATGCTGGTTCTATTTTTATTGGAAACTATACACCAGAAGCAGTTGGAGATTATGCTTCAGGAACAAATCATACTTTACCAACAAATGGTTTTGCAACCGCTTTTAGTGGCGTTTCTTTAGATGCTTTTGTTAAAAAAATAACTTATCAAGAAATTACTAAAACTGGTATTCAAAATATTGGTAAAACAGTAGAATTAATGGCAGAAGCAGAAGAATTAATGGCTCATAAAAATGCTGTTTCAATTCGATTGAAAGCCTTGTCAAATAATTAATCTTTGAATATTTAAACTTAGTTGAATCATAGAAAAGTCCGTCATTGAAATTATCAACAACGGACTTTTTTATTTATAAATTAGTGGACTACTTATCCATTCTCACAATTTTCGGCAAAAAGCTACCAATTACTTCCACCAAATCCTGCTGTGCAGCCATGACTTCATGAATATTTTTGTACGCTTGTGGCGCTTCATCAATGCCGCCACCAAAAAGCGAAACTTTATGCTTCGACAATTCTTGTTTCAACATTTTCATGCTTAAAGAAGATTTCGCCTTTGTTCTTGACATTTGTCTTCCAGCACCATGAGAAGCAGAATTAAGTGATAATGGATTTCCTGTTCCACGAACAATAAACCCAGGTGCAGTCATTGAACCTGGAATGACTCCTAAAACACCTTTTCCTGCTGGCGTTGCACCTTTTCGATGTACAATTACTTCTTCTCCATTTTGCAGTTTTTCTTTCCAAGCAAAATTATGATGATTCTCTACCGTTGCTGCAACTTGCATTCCTAAAGATTTTGCCATTCTTCTATGAATATGATGGTGACAAGCAGAAGCATAATCTCCAGCTAAATTCATTGTGATAGATTTTGCAGACTTTTTAGCTTTGTGAA
>CAZEOC010000260.1:5606-6110 GCA_964513525.1 uncultured Saprospiraceae bacterium
GCTAAATTCATTGCTAACCAATATTCTTGTCCAGCTTCAGCAGCTAAATCTAACCAAGCTAAATGCTGTGCTTGTTTTGGTAAATAACACAATTCTTGAGCAAGATTGGTATAATGACGAGCAATATTTGCCCCCAAAGCTCGAGAACCTGAATGTGTCAATAAACCCATATATTCACCAACTGGCAAATCAAATTCATTATTAATATCTGTAATTTTCACTACACCAAATTCAACAAAATGATTTCCTCCACCAGAAGAACCTATTTGTTGATACGCTTTATTTTTTAATTTTCTTAGAATTTTAATCTCCTTAAATTCTGACCGTTCAAAAATCGTATCATTTCGATTTTTATCCTCAAAAATATGTCGCCCAAAACGACTATTTTCTTTTATCAACCCTTTTAATTGGAAGTCATTATTAGCTAAGTACGAGGCTTTCGCTTCGTAAATAGACAAACACATTCGACAACCAATATCAACACCCACACCATACGGAATTACG
>CAZEOC010000261.1:0-6097 GCA_964513525.1 uncultured Saprospiraceae bacterium
ATTGGCAAGTATTTTCAACGAAGTAGAATTAAAAAATAAATCGAAATTAATTGTATTTATTCGTGAGCGGTTACTTAATTCTATTAACATAGCTTTTTAACAACTGTTTCTGTTGTGATTTTTAAATCTTTATCCAAATTTAATAAATTCAATCCAGGTGTTTTTCCGACTTCTATACTTCCTAATTTATCATCAAAACCAAGTGCTTCTGCGCCATTTAAAGTTGCCCAACGCAACAGAATATCAAATGGAATGTAAGATTGATATTTTGAAATTATTCGCATTTCATCTAAAATAGATAATTGCCAATTTGAAGTCAGACTATCTGTACCAATTGTTACGTTTGCATTTGTATCTAAAAAATGTCGATAATCTGGTAAACTATTTTCTATATAAAGATTAGCATTCGGACAAGTTGCCCAATATACCTTCTCTCCGCCCCATTTTTGTGCAGCTTTTATATCTTCTAAACTTGTTTTCGTATTATGTACAAATAGTGTTTTATATTCTGGACTCATTTGCTCTAAAGCATAATGAATAGCTGTTTGACCAGTTTTTTCAATAGCTTCTGTACTCATTCCAAATCCTTTATAAAAATCAATAAAGCCACCAGTTTTATGCTCAAACAACTCATTTTCTGCTGCTAATTCTTGATTATGAATACTAATTGTTACACCTACTTCATTTACATTATTAAGCATTTTAAAAAGCGGTTTAGAAACAGAATATGGTGCATGTGGAACGATTGACTTTTTTGATTTTTCGGAAGTTTCTAATGCATCATAAACAGCTTTGAATTTATCAAATTCTACTTGTGCATTCGCTTCTTGAAATAAATCAAAAAATTCAACGAAAGTATAATAATGTAAATTTCCTTTAGCTTTTTGGGCAAAAGTATCTGTTAAGTTAGAAATATCACCAACCGCAACAATCCCATTTTCAATCATTTCTGCTTCGTGTCGAGCGATTGCCGCTTGTATTTCTTCTGCTTCTGCTCCTCGTTGAGTTACGACATCTGTTATAAATGCAATTAACCCTTTTCCTGTATCTACTTTGCCTTTCATGTGAGACAATTCCAAATGGCAATGTGTATTAATGAACCCAGGAATAATTACACCTTCATAGTATTCTAATTCGTTTTCATCGTAATTCCTTTTATCATCTAATTTCAATATTTTACCAGAATCATCAACGATGATAACACCATTTCTAATTGGTTTTAAACTAACTGGAAAAATTAAATCTGCGGTGATTTTTCGCATGACGAAAATATTTTTGAACTATGAACGATGAATTATATTTTACTCTAACAAATAGGAGATAATACTTCCAAACAAAGTTAACATATCATTGAAAAAATATCAATTAATAATTGTGAAATATTCATTACTTCTTGCATCATTTTCCTCTTGTCAAATAAACGCCGCCTAAAATTAATCCCATTCCGATAAAGTGCCAAATTGTAATTAATTCTCCATCAAGAAATCCAATTGCTACAGCAGTAATCGGAATAATATAAGCGACAGCTGCTCCAAATAAAGCACTTGTTATTTGTACTAATTTTATAAAAACAATCGTCGCAAAAGCCGTGCTTACTAAACTTAAATAAGCAACACTTCCAAATGATAACCAAGCCTGGTCATGAGTTTGCATTGTTTGTAAAAAATCTGTTCCTAAAAATAAATAAGTGATTGCAAAAGGTCCTGTCAATGTAAAAGCAATTGCAGAGGATTGTAACGATGGAATATCTTGTAAATATTTCTTTATAATATTAGAGCTAAACCCGTAACAAAAAGAAGCAAAAATAGCAAACAATCCATACCATTGATTACCTTCAGCTTCCCAATTTCCACCAATAAATATCAAAATTACTGCTCCAAATAAACCTAATAATACGCCCCAAAGTTTTCGTTTGATGAACATAACTCCAAAGAATATCACACCAAAAAGGAAGGTTAATAAAGGCGTTAAAGAATTTAGAATTCCTGCTAAAGAGCTATTAATTTGAGTTTGTGCTAATGGAAATAAAAAGGCAGGAATCGCATTTCCCAACATAGAGAACGCAAAAACATATTTAAATTTCTTACTGGAGACATTTTTAAATGCTTTATACACAAAGGGTAAGAAAGCAAGCATCGCCAAAGAAATTCTTAAAGCAGCAACTTCATTCCAAGAAAAAGCGAATAAACTACGTTTAATAAAAAAGAAAGAGCTTCCCCATAGAATTGATAAAAATATTAAGGTAGCATAAGCTTTAAACTTGTTATTAGTTTCCATAAAATTATTGGGGTCTTCTACCCTATTTTGTGTTTTAGAATTCTCAAAGGTAAATGAAATAAATGGATTTTGGTTGATTAATAATTTGTTGTAAGCTATTAATTTATTAAAAAGAAAACGGTTATGATATGATATATCATAACCGCTTGGAACATAAAATTCAATCTATTTTAAATAAATATTATTTCAATTTTTCATAATTTGAAATAAATCCATCTAATCCTTTTTCTCGCATATTCTTTAATAAATGTCGAGCGGAAGCAACCGAATTAAATTGTCCTAATAAGACTTTATAAACTGTTTTCCCGCCTAATTCATTAATATTAACAACTACTGGAATATTAGAAAATAGCTTTTGTAATTTTTCTGCTTGTATCAATACATTTCCATACTCCGCATAAACACCAATTTGAACACCAAATCCAGTTGATTCCTGACGAACAACATTAAATTTGAATAATCCATTACCCGAAGCAACTTCTGGCTCAACAACTGTATCCTCAATACCTCCACTTTCTAATCTACGGATAGATTCCGCTACAGCTTTATCAGCGTTTACACGACCATATCCATATCTACGAGAATGTCCATTTACATATTCAGTTGGATGTCCAATTTTGTCTGCGGTTTTAATCAAAATATCTTTTACTGCTTTTGCAGTTAAGTTTGGATTTGCCGTCAACATTAATGCACAAACTCCTGCAACTAAAGGTGTTGCAGCGGATGTTCCACCAAAATGTTTATATTGATTATCAATTTCATTTCCATCATACCAATGCCCAGCATCCCATGAAGCTCTTGGTGCAATTAAAGGCCAATCTCCATTTGATGGAGCAACCACATCTATTTCAAAACCTCGATTTGAGTAAAAAGCATGTGCATCTTGAGCCGTACTCGCGCCAACACAAATTACATCTGGATGCTTTCCATAATGATTAATACTTTCTGCATTTTCATTTCCAGCTGCATATAAAATCACACAACCTTTTCCATCTCGACCTTGCGTTGCTGCTTTACGAATAATATCTTCTTTCTCATCATCTAATTCGTGTTCAGGTTTGATTGAACCCCAGCTACAAGAAATGATATCTGCACCATTATTAGCACAATGTTCAAACATTACTTCTGTATCTCGAATAGAAAAACCAGTTCCACTTACAGGCATAAATTTCGCATTAGGCGCTACACCAATAGTTCCGAATCCTGTTTCTCTTGCCAAAGCAACTCCAGCACAAGGTGTTCCGTGTGACCTAAATCTCTTTGGTTGTGAAAAAGGTGCATTTTCCCAAACATCAAAAGGAGCTACTATATTTCCTTGCAAATCAGGATGTTCTAAATCAAATCCCATATCAATTACAGCAATAACTATATCCGAAGAACCTTTGTTACCCAAACGATTCCAAGCATCTATTACTTTTAATTCTGCATTTTGATTTGTTTGATGTAATGGATTAGAATCAGGAATAATTCCAGTATTCTTAATATGCCATTGATACTTAAAAAGATGTTCACTTGGTTCTGGTAAATTGTAAGCTTCCAAAACACTATCCATATCAGCATGTGCTTTTTCTACTAAAGAAACCTTTTCTAAAAAATAAGCCACTTTTACAGGGTTCATTGATTTTCCTGTTACAGAAGCTCGTACTTTATTAAAATCTCTTCGAGAAATCAATTCTAAATTAAACTCATCTAAAACAATCGATTGTTCTTCTTCGTCTACACCAATTTCGAATGTGATATAAATTTCACCTGTTGGCACAAGCGGCGAATCTCCATTTTTTGTAACATAAACATGAGTTCCTACTTCAACCTCATCAGCTTTTCGCAATTTATCCAATGCTTTATCTGCATTTTTCTTTTTTCCAATATCGAAAATCTGAAAACCACCTAAACGCTCGTGAACTTGCTGCTCTTCCTTAATATTTTTGGGTTTAGTAGGTGCAGCAGATCGGGATTTCATTGTTTTTAATCCAATAAGCTTTTTACTTTTTTGAAGTTTCGCTTTACCTTTTCCAAGTCTAATCTTTAATGAACTCATCTTTATATTTTGATTGAATTTGATTTATTGTTAAATGTAATAATTTTTGAGTCTTTGTTTCATTTTATAAGAAATATCAATTTATTGTAATTTAGTTGCATGTCCAAATTTACGAATAACAATTTCTTATATTTATAAAAAAAGCGGTGATTTCTATTAATAGAAATCACCGCTGGAAACCAATTGGCTTTTATTATTAATTATTAATAACTCAATTCGTTTTTATTAGAATAGTATTTATACACTTCAAACATTCCAAATAGTGCTGTTACATAAAACAAATCACCAGCTAAAGTATTCCAAAAGAAAGGAATTCCAGCAGTATAACAAGCTATCAAACCTGCAACTGTTTTTGGATATATTATTCCACTCATCCAAGAACCAAAATTAGACACCAAAAAGAAGATAACCGAAGCTATTATACTTGAGCCTAATAAATTCATTGGCTTAATTTCTTTTAATAATTTGGTATTAGAAAGAATTAAAAGAATAGCTGCAAAAGCTGCAACTGTCCAATAAAAACTATTAGAAAACAATACAAAACCATCAAAATATTGAGCGTAAACAATATTATTTAATATTAAATCACTTGCCCATAAACCAATAAAAGGAATAATAAATGCCCAATATTTTTTAGTAAAATAAGCCGCTCCAAACAAAGCAATTCCACCAACAGGTGTGAAATTTGGAGGATGTGGTATCAATCTACTCAATGCCGCAACAATAATCAAAGCACTGACAATTATTACTGAATTTTTTGGATACTTCATAGTATATAAATGATTATGATTTTATTAATTATGAATCGTAAAATTACGAAATGCTATTTTCAAAATGGTATTTTCCAGTACAAATCCATTGAATTCACACTAAAAAAATATACTTGATATAGTATAAAGAATTGAATAAGGAATATTAAAGGCATTCCAAATCGAAACTTATTTTTACGTTTTTTATGATTAACTGGTGGAAACATACCAAAAATAATTCCTACACTTCCAAATAATAAACCTGTTATCAATAAACGCTTTTCGGGTGTACGCCAAACATTTTCTTTAATTGCTTTTCGTTTATCCCAAATCATCATTCCATAAGCTCGAATATTGATTAATAGTAAAATAAGAACAATATAAAATAAATTCATATCATAGAATAAGTTCCATTATTAACAATACCTAATACTTTCCCTGTTAATTCTGCTCCAATAAAAGGAGAATTTTTAGATTTTGATTGCATCTGATTCGCTTCTAAAGTCCATTTCTCAGAAGCATTAAACATCGTCAAATTAGCTTTAGCACCTGCTTCGATTTTTGGTAATTCTAATTTCAATAATTTTCTTGGAACTATTGAAATTTTTTCAATAATTTCAGCAGTAGTAAAACTATCTTTTAGTGCTGCTTGAATTATTGAAAATGCTGTTTCCAGCATGATTACACCATTATTAGCATAAGAAAACTCTAAGTTTTTATTTTCAATTTCTTGTGGAACATGATGTGTTTCTATTAAGTCGATTGTCCCATCTTTCAAGCCTTCAATCAATGCTTGTCTATCACTTTCTGCGCGCAATGGTGGCACAACTTTATAATTGCTTTCAAACTCTTCTAAAACCTCATCTGTAAAGTACAAATTCATTGGATTGACAGAAGCCGTTACTTTCAAGCCTTTTGCTTTTGCATTACGAATCAAATCTACAGAACCTTTTGTAGAAATATTTGCAAAATGCAGTTTCGCAGCAGCATATTCCAATAAATGTAAATCCCGCTGAATCATCATTTCCTCAGC
>CAZEOC010000262.1:0-6078 GCA_964513525.1 uncultured Saprospiraceae bacterium
AATTGAAGGTGAAACCAACTTTTGGATTGAAGAAGTTAAAATCCTGAGATTGTGTAATATCTCTGAAATCATTATCAATCCCTTCAATATCATGCTTTACATAACGGGATTGTAAATCAGCAAAACCATAAAGTTCCTCTGAAAATCTATGATTAATTTTTGCATAAATATTGAAATCTAACTTTTCACCTACTCCTTCATAAAAACGTGGCGCAGCTGCTTCTAAAGCATCATTATCAGTTGCTGCGGCAGCCCAGATTGTTTCTCCAAAGTGATCACCAACATAATTATTAATCGCTCCACCAACGATTAAATCCGTTCTTTCATTATCTTCTAAGAAGGTGAAAGCATAAGTTGCACCATAGAAATGATTATCTAACCAACGACGACGAACTAAGTCTGTTTCAGCAAAAGTATCGTTTACAAAACTTGTTGAAACTAAGTTATAATCTGTTGGACTTTCGCCAGCTCTATATTCTTCATAGTATCCTTTTCCTCTTGTGTAGTGCAAAGCACCATCGAATGAAACTGCCCCCAAATCATGTTTATACAATAATTGGTAATGTGATTGTTGGTAATTATCAACTTGATCTTCATAAGGTGGATCGGATTCCATTCCTGCATAATTGATAGTTCTATTCGTCTCTAAAGTTGCTTTATCTACTCCATACCAAGCTTGATAAGTTCTTTCCTTTCCATGAAAATTGATGAATTCAATCGAATTATTATCACCTACATAACTTCCTGAAATATAATAAGACCACAAATCAGAAGTTGCACGATCAACATATCCGTCAGAATTTATTACTGAAGCACGACCATTTAAGTTCCAACCATTTTTTAATCCTGTATCAAAACTTACATTAGAACGAACCGTATTGAAAGAACCAACACTTGAACTAATGCCAATAAATTTTTCACGTCCAGGATTATTTGTTTCTAAATTAATTGTACCACCAAAAGCGGCTGCACCATTTGTTGATGTTCCAACTCCACGCTGAATCTGAATACTTCCAGTTGAACTTGCAAAGTCAGGCATATTTACCCAAAATACACCTTGAGATTCTGCATCATTTAATGGAATACCATTTACAGTAATGTTAATACGAGAAGGATCCGACCCACGAATACGAATTCCAGTATAACCAATTCCTGCACCTGCATCAGAAGTCACGACAGTAGATGGCGTCATTTGCAATAAATAAGGCACATCTTGCCCTAAATTATTTGCTTCTAATTCCTCTTTACCCATGTCATAATAAGTCATCGGTGTATTTTTATCTGCTCTAAGCGGATTAGTTGTTATCGTATAAATTGGTAAAATAAATGACGCATCAGGATATGTTTCAGCAAAGGCAATATCGATTGTTACATCATTATCTTTAAGTACAATTTCCTTTTCAATTGAAATATATCCAACATATGAGAAAGTGACCTTATAAGTTCCAGGTTTTAAATTAGCAATAGTAAAATTCCCTTCATAATCAGATGTTGTTCCTTTGTTTAATTCATTTATAAGAACAGAAGCACCAATTATTGCATCCTTATTTTCATCGATAATTTTTCCAGAAATAGAATATTGAGCAAAAACCGACACACTCAAAAAAAGGCAAACAATTGCCAATACAACATTTTTAAACATTGTTTTTAAATTAATAAAGTGAAAAATCGGAGAAACCTTTGAAAACTTGCGAATACAGCAAGTTTTGATATCTGAAACTTAGAACAAGTCTCAAAACTGAGAATAATAAATATTATGGTTTGAATATTAATCAACGAACAATACAGATTGTATCATTAATTTAATTAATTCTAAAAAATAATATTCATGTTACCTAACTACAAAACTAATCTTGTAATTAGTATTGTAACGTTCCTTACCAAAATTACTTGGTCAGGTTCCTGATGATTAGTTATTTACTAACCATTCATGAGTTTAATCTCAGCCAGTTGATTTTTCATTCAACTATACGGCACCCCATTTACGGCGGCAAAAGTACGTTAGGATTTTGACTTATTTATATTTTTTTAATTTTTAAAATCATTTTATACGAATAGTTCTGCATTTCAGTCAAGAAAATGAACGTCTCAGTTCAGTTCAATTTTTTTCATCTCCAACTCATCGCATATTTGTAATATCAAAAAATCAAAAACAAAAAAAGATATTATGAAAAATTCAATGGGTTTAATTATCGCTTTATCAATGACAATGTTTACTGTGTGTAATAGCTTCGCAAATACACCAACTTATGAAACTTTAATGGAATCTGCATTGAAAAAAATGAAGATTGAAAATCCAAATTGGTCTGCTATTGCAACTGATTTTGAAACGATTATGCTTGAAAATGAGACAGAATGGTTACCATTATATTATTATGCATTAGCAAAAACAAATGCGATAAATTCGATAGAAGGAAAGCGTAATAAAGATGCATTATTGGATGATGCTCAATTGGCAATTGAAAAAGCAATCAAGTTACAACCTACTGAATCTGAGTTATTTGCATTGCAAGGAAATATTTATATGATGCGAATAGCCGTAGCACCAAGTAGAGGTATGTCGCATAGTAATTTAGTATTCAAAAATTTGAAAAAGGCTAAACAATTGAATGAGAACAATCCTCGTGTTTATGTTTTATATGGCATAATGTTGTATAATATGCCAAAGCAATTTGGCGGTGGAGAAATGGCTGCTGCAAATTGGTTTTATACAGCAAAAGAGAAGTTTGAATCTTTTGAATTGATGACAAATTTACATCCTAATTGGGGAGAAACTAAGAATAATGAAATGCTTGAAAATTATTAAATAGTATTTTAATATGATGTCAAGTACGATTTTTAAAAAAAATCAGAGAAGTTGATTTTGAAATTTTCAGACAGGATAAACAGGATGATTTTATGGTAAAGCCATAAAAAATAAATTTTCACTTAATGAAAAAATCCTGTTTATTCTGTAAATCCTGTCTGAAATCCATTCTGCTAAAGCTAAATATAGAATTTATATTTATCATTTTTTCATCAGAAAATACTATTCAGTAGATTAATAAGAATTTTTCTTTTCCTCGATAAAAAATCAAGATTTCGTTGTGATTCAACTTCATGAAAGTTCTACTCCGAATTATTTTTATTATGATTTTTACTATCTTGAGCCTTATGAATAAAATTGATATTCGAACAGCAAATGTTGTACAATATTTACAACCTTTGAGAGAAGGAGGTTCGCTTCCTGGACTTGTCAAAGCTGATGATGATTTCTTGTATGTCTTGAAATTTAGAGGAGCAGGACAAGGAAAAAAAGCGCTAATTGCTGAATTTATTGGTGGTGAATTATCTCGGGCTTTAGGTTTGAAAGTTCCAGAATTGGTTTTCATGAATTTAGATGATTCTTTCAGTAAAACAGAACCTGATGAAGAAATTCAAGATTTATTGAAATTCAGTGTCGGTTTGAATCTTGGTTTACATTTTTTGTCTGGCGCAATTACTTATGACCCTTTGGTTTCTATAGCTGATTCTATTTCTGCTTCCAAAGTTGTGTTATTAGATAGTATTATTACAAATATTGATAGAACGGCAAAGAATACAAATCTACTAAATTGGAATAGTGAATTGTGGCTTATTGACCATGGTGCAAGTTTATATTTTCATCATAATTGGAAAAATTGGGAAGCTCATCTTCCACGTACTTTTCCGAATGTAAAACAACATGTTTTATTAGATAGAGCGAATGATTTGATGAAAGTCGCTGCTGAAATTCCTCAATTGATTACAACAGAATTAATAAAAAATATAGTTGCTGCGATACCAGAAGATTGGTTATTAGAGGAATCAAATATTTTTAGTCCTGATGAAATGAGAACGGCTTATGTTCGTTTTTTGAGTGCAAAACTCGCCAATATTGAATTATTAGCCAAAGAAGCTTCCGATGCAAGATAAAGTAACTTATGAATTTGCCATCATTAGAATTGTACCAAAGGTTGAACGGGAAGAATTTTTGAATGTTGGTGTGATACTTTTTTCAAAACGCAAGAAGTATCTTAAAATGGCGTATCAAATTGATGGAAAACGTATGTCCGCTTTTTCTTCCGATATTGATGTTGAAGAATTAAATAATTATCTAAAAGGCTGGGAATTAGTTTGTCAAGGACAACCAAAAGGTGGAAAAATTGGAGAATTTGATATGGCTTTTCGTTTCCGTTGGTTGACAGCGCTAAGAAGTTCTATTATTCAAAGTTCTCGACCACATCCTGGTTTATGCGAAAATCCAGAAAAAGAATTACAAGATTTGTTTAAGTTTTATGTTTTGTAATTTTTTTTGAAAATTTCTTGAGATGAATAAAATTGTTCTACTATTTTCTTTGATTAGTATTTCTTTTTGTCCTATCAAAGAACAAAATTATCAATATTATCATGAAGCAATCTTAGAAGCAGAATCTTTCATTTGCAATGAAAATTACAAAGCTGCATTAGAGATTTATGAAGCCTTATTTAATAAATATGAATTTGTATTCTTAAAAGAATATCAAGTAGCAACTCAATTAGCGATTCAAAATAATGATTTGGAATTGGCTAATATATATTTGAAAAAAGGAATTTTAGCTGGTTGGGAAATTAAAAACATTAAATTAAATTCGTTTCTAAAGGTTTTACTCAAAACAGAAAAAGGGAAACTTCTAATTAGAAATTATAAAAATTTAAATGCAATTTATCAATCAAACCTAAATCAACCTATCCAAAAAAAAGTAAAAAAACTCTTTATGAAAGACCAAAAAATGGCAATGAAAGCTTTATTTACTTTTAGTACAAAAGCCCAAGATAAATATGCAGAAAAAAGGTTTGCTCCACATAGTGAACTACAATTACAAAAGTTATTGAATATTATTAATGAATATGGTTATTCTGGAGAACAATTAATTGGAAATAATTATTGGACTTCAACGATTCTTAGTCATCATAACTCTATTTCTTATCAATATAATTCTAATGATACTTTATATTTCAATTTAAAACCGTTACTAAAAAAGGCATTATATAATGGACAAATTTCTCCTTTTGAAATTGGATTAATTGATGAATGGTATTTAATGACAACTAATAAAAGTCAAAAAATACATTACAGTTTAGTAGAACCAACAAACCTTACTTACCTCAATAAAACCAATCAATTACGGAAAAAAATATTCTTACGAACGGTTGAAGTTAGAAATCGCTTAATTGAAATTGAAGAAAAGACTGGAATGGATTTTTATCTAAAAGAAACAGGTTGGATTAAAGGAAAAATAGAATTAAGTGAATAGGAAATTTTGAGTTTATAAAATACAAAAGAGACATTTTTTCAAATGTCTCTTTTATATTATTCAATAGACTTTCTAATTATTTAACCACAATTATCTTTTCTGTAGCAATCATACTATCACTTTCAAAACGAATAATATAGTTACCTGCAGATAGTTGTTGTACTGGAATTAAAAACTGATTTTCTCCAGCTGACAAAGTTGATAAATTATATTCTTCTACTTTTCTCCCTAATACATCAAATACAAAAATCGTTACTTCTTCTGGTGAAGGTAAATAGAAATTTATATTAATATCCTCAATTACTGGATTTGGAAATACTGCAAAAGGATTTTCAGCACTTACGAGATTAATAAAATCTCCAGCTTGAATTTCAAAATATGGTGTACCGAACCAACCGCCATTACTATCATTTACATCAAATTTAAATCGGTCAAATTCTGCAATAATTCCATCATGTTGATAAGTTAAATTTCCATTATCAATATCAACTTGCGTAAATGTACTTCCAGTATTTAATTCAATATTGTTTAATAACAGTTTTCCAAACTGAGTATTTTCTAAAATTGTATATATTAAATCTGCGGCTACATTATCTACATCAGTTGATAAAAGATGCTTTACTTCAATAGGTTTTGTATTTCCTATTTTCACATTTAAAGTATCATTATTAACTAAAATTGGGTCTTCATTCGTATTTTCTAATGCATAGCAAAGTTCTAATTCATAACTATTAAATAAACCACCATTCCCAGATTCATTATCTTGTATTTGCAAGTTCCAAGT
>CAZEOC010000263.1:0-6066 GCA_964513525.1 uncultured Saprospiraceae bacterium
AACTAATTCAAGGAATTAAGAATGTAAATTTATTCGTGCCCTACTACTTAGCTTCTCGTCATTTTTTTATTTCAGTAAATTATTTAGAAATCAAGAGTTCTTTTATTAATACAATAGGATTAGGCGTTATGATTTTCTTGGTCATGATGATATTTTCTTTCTTATCTAATACAGAATTAACTTGGCAAATTATAGATGCATTAGGTTGGAATTTTGCAGATAGAGAAGAAGTCGCACCAATGTATTTATATGGAATTATGATTTTTCTATTTATGCTAACGTTCGGTTTCTTAATTCCGATATTAACTTTTGCCTTCGGAATATTGTATTACTCTTTAGTCGAAATTCGAGATGCAATTTCACTTAAAAAACGTATCGAAGAAATTGGATTAACAAAACGAGCTTACGGCATGGAAACGGAAAATTAATACTTGAATGATAAACTATAAACTATAAACTATTGACGATTTTTTTTTCAAAATAGCTGGTCAATAATTCATAGTTTATAATTCATAGTTTATAGAATGAGGTTTTTATTAATAATTGCGGGTTTATTGTTGCTTTTACCAACTGCGGTATTAGCACAATATGATTATGCGTCCGAGTCGATGAAAGAACAGCCGTTTGATAAAAAGACTTGGGAAAAAACGACTAAGAATTTAGATTATTCTGGCTTTGCAAAAGAAAGCGAAGCGGGAAATACAAACAATCCAGACGGTAGCGAAAAAGGTAGAAGAGGAAAAGAAGAAAGGGAAAGAAAAAAATCTGCTCCAAGTTCTTTTAATGTTCCTTTCTTACAAGGAAGTGTCTGGTTGAGATATATCTTTTTTGGTATTGCGATAGCTGGTTTAGTTTTCGTTTTATGGAAGATCGTTTCTGCTCAAATGCGTTTAAAAAACCCAACAATTAAAAAGCAAGTTCAGACTTTGGAAGAAGCTGTAGAAGCAATTCATGAATCTGATTTAGAACGTTTTTTAAGAGAAGCTTTAGAAGTTGGAAATTATAAATTAGCCATTCGAGTTTATTATTTAATGGCAATTAAAACACTTTCTGAAAAGGATTTAATCAAATGGAAAAAAGATAAAACGAATAGTGCTTATGTTCGAGAAATGCGAACATCTACTCATTTTGATGCTTTTCGAGAAATCACAACTAAGTTTGAGCGAGTTTGGTTTGGGGAAAATGATCTTAGTAAAAGAGGTTTTGAATTGTTGCAACCGAAGTTCGTGGGCTTTATTAAAAGTGTGTTGTAGTGTTGTTGTCTTTTCGTGTTGTTGTTTGCTTTATTGAGCTTTGGAAGTGAAGTATTAAGATTTAACAAAAATAAATATTTTACTTCAGATGCTAATTAAAGCAAACAACAACACAAAAAAACAAAAATCATGGCAAAATTAGAGCGATTTGAGGATTTAAAGTGTTGGAAAGCTGCAAGGGAATTGGTGAAGTTGATTTATTTGGCAGCAGAAAAAGGAAAGCTAAAATCAGACTGGGACACTAAAAGTCAAATCAAGCGAGCTGCTTTATCTGTAATGAATAATATCGCAGAAGGATTTGGTAGAATGAATCCAAAAGATGCCATGAGATTTTATGATTATGCTCAAAGTTCTTGTTTAGAAGTAAATAGTATGCTTTATGTGTTAGAAGATTTGAATTATTTAGAGCGAGAAGAATTAGAGAAGATTAGAGAACAATGCAATAAAACGATAAGCTTAACATTAGGATTCATAAGATACTTGAGAAAGCGAGAAAGTGTTTGACTTTTTTTGTGTTGTCGTTGACTATAATTAAGATTGTATCTACATATTTACCATGGTTGAAAGTTTAAGTTTTTAGTTACAATGTTCAATAAAGCGAACGACAACACAATAACACGACAATACAACAACACAATTTAGAAAAAGAAATGAATAAAAACATACGATATATCTTATTAGGAGCAGTGGTCATTTTGACGATTGTTTTCTTACTATTGAATGCTGGTGGAAAGAAAAAAGTCAGTTTCAATTGGGATGAAAACTATCGAGAGAATAATCGAGAACCGTATGGAACTTATGTCGTACATGAGTTACTAAAAGATTATTATGATGATAAAGAATTCACGACAATTAACGGGAATTTAGTCGATGCATTACCAACAGAAGAAAATGGTGAAGTAGCGAATTATGTCTTTATTGGTAATGGAATTTATTTGGATTCAGCCGATATGGCGACTTTACTGACTTTTGCAGAAAATGGTAATAATGTCTTTATTTCGAGTAAAAGCATTCCGTACGATTTGATGGAATATGAATTATATGATTACGCAAACTATTGTGAATACGAAGATTGGGACGGTTATACAACAGAAAGAGATACGGTTGGATATTTGAATTTGGCACATCCGAGTTTAAGAAATAAAAAGGATTTTGAATTCAAATATATTGATAATTTTGAAACAGAAAGTTATCGTTGGCATTATATCGAAAGTCGTTTCTTTTGTGAGGAACAAGAGAGTTTTACAGCAATTGGTTCTGTTGGTGGTTACATGACAAATTTTCTAAAAGTTGAATATGGTTTAGGTAATTTTTATTTACATACAACACCAATTGCTTTTACAAATTACCACTTATTAGAAGAAGAAAATTTGGCTTATGCTAATAAAGTATTCTCACATTTGGAAGAAGGTGATATTTATTTTGACGGGTTTAATCATGTTGGTGAATATTACGAAACAGATGGTGGAGATGATGATATGGCAGGATTATTTGAACCTGTTCGATTGAAGGAGGATAGTCCGTTAGAATATATTTTATCCGAACCTTCTTTGCGTTGGACTTGGTTTCTATTATTAGCTATCGCTTTATTATATGTTATTTTTAGAGCAAAAAGGAAACAGCGAATTATTCCAGTTTTAGAAGAAAATACAAATACTTCGCTGGAGTTTATTCAATCTATTGGAACGCTTTATTTTCAACAGAATAATCATGCAAAACTGTGTCAACAAAAAATGAAATTATTCTTAGCTTTCATTCGAGAACGCTATAATATTACAACGCATAATTTTGATGATAAACAATTAAAAAAATTGGCAAAAGTATCTGATGTGTCAGA
Organism: uncultured Saprospiraceae bacterium; assembly: GCA_964513525.1. GTDB lineage: Bacteria > Bacteroidota > Bacteroidia > Chitinophagales > Saprospiraceae > CAWVWD01. The sequence goes on from CAZEOC010000263.1 coordinate 3,091, forward strand.
AGCTAAAATCCGTAAAATATTTGATTTGCATAAAGATTATTCAACACGACCAAGTTTATCGGAAGCGGGTTTGATTGATTTTCATCAAGCGGTAGATTATTTTTATAAAAATTGTAAGTAAACATAAAAAATTAATAACTATACATATATCCAAATGGAAGATAAATTAGAAGAATTGGGCTCAAATGAAGAGCAATTAAATAAGGAGAATCAAGAAACTCAACAGGAAGAAACTCAAGCAAATCCTCCAGTAGAAAAAACAACGGAACAAACTTTTGAATCACTTCAAAGTGAATTTTCAAAAAAGAATTCTTTAGACTTATATCGTATTAGCGATGCAGTTGATAAAATCAAAAGTGAGATTCAGAAAGTCGTTATTGGTCAAGATTCAACAATAGATTTATTATTAGCAGCAATTTTTGCAAATGGTCATGTTTTGATGGAAGGTGTTCCCGGAATTGCAAAAACTTTGATTGCAAATTTATTATCAAAAACAATCGAAGTTGATTTTCAGCGAATTCAATTTACACCAGATTTGATGCCTTCTGATGTAATCGGAACAACCGTTTATAATTTGAATACATCAAGTTTCACCTTTAATAAAGGACCAGTTTTCTCTAATGTGGTTTTAATTGATGAAATCAATCGTTCGCCAGCAAAAACGCAAGCGGCATTGTTTGAAGTGATGCAAGAAGCACAAGTGACTGTTGATGGAACGACTTACGAAATGGGTTATCCTTTTTTCGTGATTGCGACACAAAATCCGATTGAACAAGAAGGAACATACAAATTACCAGAAGCTCAATTAGACCGTTTTCTTTTCAAAATCAATTTAGAATATCCATCTTTTGAGGAAGAAAAAGCAATTTTGATGCGTTTCAAAAATGATTTTGGAATGAAAAAAGCCGACGATGTACAAGCTGTTTTCTCAGCAGCAGAAGTTAGAGAATGTCGTGCGATTGTGGAACAAATTTTCATTAAAGATGAATTACTGCATTATATCGCAGCGATTGTAAATAATACTCGTAACAATGGCGATTTATTTTTAGGTGCTTCTCCTCGTGCTTCATTGGCAATGATGAAAACTTCAAAAGCAGTTGCAGCAATGAATGGAAGAGAATTCGTAACGCCAGATGATATTCGTGCCGTTGCTTATCCAGTTTTGAATCATAGAATCATCATGACTCCAGAACGAGAAATGGAAGGGTTTACTACGAAAGATATTATTGAAGATATTATTAAGAAAATTGAAGTGCCACGTTAAAAGTCGATAGCTTTTAGTTACAATTTTCAATATGAAATTTAGAAGTTTTATTCATATTTCATAAAATCGTTGTAGTTAAAAACTAAAATAAAGTCCGTCATACTGACGAAGGTCAGTATCTCCCAAATGTAAAGACACAATCTTTATAAAACCTTGTTCTGTTACCTCAAGGAGATACCGACTTTCGTCGGTATGACGGGAAGTTCAAAACCTTTAGTTTGCGAAATTTATTTAGATGAAATTTTTTAAAGATTTATATTTAACCAATCTATTTTTCTACATTTTCGGTGGAATTGCAGCAATATTCGCAGCAAGTTTTGTCGTACCTGTTTTATTTTCGGTTGGACAAGCAGCTTTAGTGATTTCGATTGCTGTGGTAATTGTTGATATGTTTATGGTTTTTCATCCGCAAGCGATTGTAAAATGTAAACGTATTTTGCCGAAGGTTTTTTCATTAAATGATGAAAATGAAATTAAGTTGGTTTTGTATAATGATTATTCTTTACCATTAAAACTGACCATAATAGATGAATTACCAGAACAATTTCAAGTAAGAGATTTTCAGCAAAATGTAGATTTAGCGGCATATCAAGAAACAGAAATTGGTTATCAATTAACACCAAAATCTCGTGGTGAATATATTTTCAATGATGTTAATATCTTTATGAAATCTTCTTTTGGGTTGGTGGAAAAACGACAACGAACGCCATTAAAAGCGGCGTTACCTGTTTATCCATCTATTATTCAAATGAAAAATTTTGAACTAAAAGCCTTTTCCCGAACATCTACAATGCAAGGCGTAAAACGAATGAGAAGATTGGGACATAGTTACGAATTTGAACAAATCAAGAACTATGTTCGAGGCGATGATTATAGAAGTATCAATTGGAAAGCAACAAGCCGACAAGGAAAACTGATGGTGAATCAATATGAAGATGAACGTGCGCAGCAAGTTTATACTTTTATTGATAAAAGTCGAGTAATGAAAATGCCGTTTAACGGTTTGAGTTTATTGGATTATGCCATTAATACAAGTTTAGTAATTTCTAATGTGGCCTTGAAAAAATATGATAGAGCTGGTTTATTAACTTTCTCCGATAAGATAGGAACTGTTGTAAAAGCAGAGAAAAATGCTTCTCAAATCAATAAGATTTTACAAGCATTATACCGAGAAAAAGAACGTCCGTTAGAAGCCAACTATGAATTATTATATCAAGCATCAAGAAGAGTTGTAAAAGGTCGTAGTTTGATATTTTTATATACGAATTTTGAAAGCTTATTTGCCGCAGAACGTGTATTACCAATATTAAGACGTATTAATAATTTGCATTTATTGGTTGTTGTCTTTTTTGAAAATACAGAAATTCAGGCTTTCGCCGATAAGGAAGTTACAAATGTAGAAGATATTTATAATCAAACAATTGCTCAAAAATTTGTTTCTGAAAAACAGCAAATTGTTCAGAAATTACGTCAATACGGAATTCAAGCTATCTTAACACCGCCAGATGAATTATCAGTTAATTCTATTAATAAATATTTGGAATTGAAAGCGAGAGGTTTGATTTAATGAATGACGCGCTTTGCTCATCTTGACGAGTGACGACCGCTTCGCTGACGACGGACGAACAACACAACAACAAAAAACCCATGGCAAAACACATTGATTTAGGTAACGAAGGGGAAAACTTGGCAAAAGCTTTATTAATAAAAAA
>CAZEOC010000264.1:0-6011 GCA_964513525.1 uncultured Saprospiraceae bacterium
GTTTAATCATTCTAAAATAACCTAATTCTGTCGCAAAGTTAAAGTATTGATTGATTTAGAAGTAGGATTTTTGTAGAAATTGAGGTTAGAATGAAATATTTTCAAAGTTGTAACTGATTTTTTGGTTTGTGCTTATTTTTTAACAGTTAAATTAAAATCCTAATAGTTTTAATGTTTTTGTATCTAAACTGCCGATTGGTAAATTATTATCTTTTTGAAATTGGATTAATTCTCTTTTTGTATGAAGGTCAAAAACATTATTGATATTTATTATATCATAGCCTTTTTCTTTCAACGACTTTTTTATATGTTGAACTTTACTATCATTTCCACCACAAAGGTGACAAAGATTTTCTTCCCATTCTGAATAAAAATGCTTTTCTGTAATTACTTGAGTTTTAATTATTGAAAATTGAGCATTTAATGGTTTATTTTTAAAGTGAAGTATCTGAAATGTATCCAAAACGGCAGGAGTTATTTCGATTTTATCTATCAGTTTTGATTCAAAATAAGCAATTTCATTTTTCAATTCTATCGTATCTGCAATTGTTTCCGTCCACCATTGATTATCTTTTTTTAAAACTCGTTTTTGAACATCGCAATATTTAGCAGGAATTTCAATTCTTATAAAACCGAGAGCTATTGCATCTTTACGGTTTTGAAGTAAATCTAAACAAACTCTTCGACGGTTACTCCATTCAAATAAAAATGGTGCTTCTTGTCTTGGTAAAACTAATTGTCGTTCCGTAATAATTTGATTTTCATATTCTGGTAATGGTTCAATTATTTCTAATCTTTCAATAATATTTATTTTACTATTAACAAAAGTTGTATCCGTAATTATTTCAAATGAATAATTAACTTTTCGAGGTTCTATTTCTACAATTAAGGTTTCTATTTCATAATCCTTTCCTTTTTCTAAATTAGTTAATAAATGTTGATTTTCATCGAATAACAGGACGTTATCAAATATGATTTTTTCCTTAAAAATTGGTGGAAAATAAATCTGAGCAAATATTTGTCCTGCGTCAACTTCTTTGATTTTATGATAATCGCCAAAACCTTTTGGTAATTCGCTTTGAGCGAAAGTAAATTGAACCGTAAATAAGAATAAGTAAGTTAGATATTTCATAAATTAATCTATTTCTAATAATTGTAATGTTTCAAAATCTAAAATTCCAGTGGTTAATTTATTTCTTTTTTGAAAATCCTTCAAAGCGGTAATTAAATCTTCATTGGCAATATTATTTTCGATAATATTATACCCTAATTTATTTAGTGCTTTTTGAATTTCTAAAATACGAGTTGAGTTTTGGCGAACAGAATAAGAGATTTCTCGCCAATTAGTGAAATAACCTTCTTTTTCAATAATTCTTTCATGAATGGTTGAGAATTGAGCATTAATCAAATTTTGTCTTTTCAAGAATTTAATAATTTTTAAGGTATCATAAATGGTATGTAATTCTCTTAATGATGATTCATAAAAATCTAATGGTTCAGATTTACACTACAAAAAAGTTATAGTATCAGAAGTTGTTTCTATCCACCATTTATTATTTTTTCAAATACTTTTTTTTGAACGGTTCTGTATGGATTTTCTACGAATCGTGTAAAAACAACATGTGATGATACTGGTAATGGAAGTCCATCAGCTTGTAAAGCTTTTGGTCTATATATAAAGCAAGAATCTGCTTCAAAAAACTTAGTTTTTTCCTTAATAGTTTGTTGTTTTATGTTTAATTCTCCAGATTGAAACTCTTCATAAGTGTTATTGACAATAATTGTTTTAGACGCCCAAATGAATTCATTGGTATCTTTAAAATTGGGAATATTAAATTCCCAAATAGTATGGTATGGTCGTATTTCGATAATCTCAGTATTAATTTCATAATCCTTACCTTTTTCCAAACTTTTAATCAAATGTTGGTTATTTCTTAGTAATAAAACACTATCTCGCCAAATAATTTTTTTCAATTTGGGAGGAATATAGCCTTGTGAATAAGTCTTCCAATGTTGAGGGTTTTCAATAGTTCGATAATCACCAAAACCTTCTGGTAATTCGCTCTGAGCGAAGGCAAATTGAGCAGAAATAAGAAATAGGATTGAGAATATATTTTTCATAAATTAAGTAGAATTAGAATTAAAGATAAGAACTCTTTTTTTGATATTATTGTTCTATAGAGCATCTTTGTAATTATTACGGATTTTCGAATTATGAGATTTAAGTTGTACGACTCGAAATTTACAGTTCAAAAATCCGAAACTTGTAAGAAGAATTATGACAAATTTAAGTGTAAATATTAATAAAGTAGCTTTAGTAAGAAATTCACGGAAAGGAAATTTTCCAAATTTATATCAAATCGCAAAAGATTGTGAAACCTTTGGAGCAGAAGGAATCACGGTTCATCCTCGACCTGACGAACGACATATTCGTTATGCAGATGTTCCGATTTTGAAAGATCTGGTGACAACAGAATTCAATATTGAAGGAAATCCAATTGATAATTTCATGGATTTAGTATTGAAAAACAAACCACATCAATGTACGCTCGTTCCCGATTCTCCAGATGTTTTGACTTCTGACCAAGGTTGGGATACGGTAAAAAATGCAGACTTTTTAAAAGATATTACAACACGACTGCACGAAGCAGGAATTCGAGTATCGATTTTTGTGGATGCAAATCCAAAAATGGTAGAAGGTGCAAAAGCCGTTGGTGCAGATAGAATTGAGCTTTATACGGGAGATTATGCGAAACAATTTATAGAAAATCCAATGGCAGCCATCGAACCGCATATCGAAGCGGCAAGAATCGCGGATAATATCGGAATCGGTATCAATGCTGGACATGATTTGAACTTGGATAATTTGACTTTTTATCGTAAACACGTTACAAACTTATTAGAAGTGTCTATTGGTCATGCTTTGATGGCAGATGCTTTATATTATGGTTTAAGCAATACGATTCAAATGTATTTAAGAGCTTTGAAAGATGGTGAAGTTTAGGTGTTTTAACACAAGTACTTAAACAAAAAAAGAGTTTGTTCTAAATATTTAGAACAAACTCTTTTTAATATGAATTGAAACCACCTTTTAATTAGGAGTCAAAATTTATTTCACTCTGATATTTGAAATCGTACACCATTCTGTTTTACCAGATTCTTCATACTTGACAAATACTTTTCCATCTTCTATTTTCCCAACTTCAGCTAATTTATAAATTAATTCTCCATCACCTTTACTGAAAATTTTATCACCTGAGTCAAGTGTCAAAAAAGCAAGTTTGTCGCTTGTAACCCATTCTAATTCATTATCATAAAAACGAACTAAATATTTATCATGTGAAACTTTTTCGATTTTTCCTGCATACCAATATTCATCATAGCTCCAATTTGCTAATATTGTTTTGCCTACTGTGAAAGTTGTTGTATTCTCCGCTAAATCATAATGTTTTTCTTGTGCAGATACATTTAAAGCAAAAGCGAAAAGGAATAAAAGTCCAAGGATAAATTTCGTTATTTTCATGGTGGTATTTTTTAATTGTTATTAATTTACTAACTAATTTGATAATGCAATTTTAATCCAAATCTATACGTATATAAAAAATAAATAATGTGTTGTGTGACATGGAATATTTCAATTAATTAAACTAAAATGTTGTTATGATTATTGTTTAGTGATAATTAATATCAATTGTGTGACACAATAATCATATTTTAATAATAATAATTTGTTATTTTAATAATCATTAGAATCAATAAAAGTGAGCTAAAATTCAGGAAAAGAGTGTCTTTGAGATTGAAGGACAACCGTTTTTATTTTAAAAGCAATTCTGGATTTGCCATATACCATTGTTCATTGTCTTGAGAATAGCCGAAAGTCGCGTGTTTTAAATATAAGTTGAGGGTTTCAGAAGTTTTTATAACTTCGTTTTTTGGTAATTTAATAGTGATAAAATCTCGGTTTAATAAATAAAAATACATCGTACAATTGTAAGTGAATTGTACACCAAATGGTAAACGATTCGTTTGAACGGAATATATCCAAACAATTTCTTTGGGTTTATTTTTTAATAAATCAATTAATTCAAATTTTTCTGATTGCCAATTATTAATTAAGTTAATTAGTATTAATGTGCCGACAAGGGAGAAAGTAATTACTAAAACAGCTAAAATCCATTCGTTTTTTTTGAAGTTAAATTGTAACGCTAAAAAAACGGCAAGAATAATCGAAACTATAGCACTTGCTAATTTTTGATTTCGTTCTCGAATCAAACTTATTTCTATTTGCCGAAAAGCTGCAGTATGTTGGAAGTCTTGGTAATTCAATTTTTTCTTTTTAATTTTTCACCACAGAGTTTCACGGAGTTACTCAGAGTTATTTAATTTCCAAAATTATTAACTTTATAATTATTCAAAATCAAATTGTTTAAAAATATTGATTTTTAGGCTAAAAAACCGTATTTTTGACAACTATTTGTTTTGAAACTATCTTCTTTTTAATTATTAACAAAGGATAAATATAATTGTTAAAAAGATTATATTAATAATTAATTATTTAGAAAGTTTCGTAATTGGAACAATCGTCAGCAAAGCGCTCTTAGGTCGTCAAGCGAAGAACGAGTGTTCGTCAATCATTTAAAAAATGGCAAATCATAATTATACAGAAGATAATATTCGTTCCCTCGATTGGAAAGAACATATCAGAATGCGTGCAGGAATGTACATCGGAAAGTTGGGAGATGGAACGGCACCAGATGATGGAATTTATATCCTATTGAAGGAAGTCATGGATAACTCAATTGATGAGTTTGCAATGGGTTTTGGTAAGGAAATTAATGTCAAAGTAGAAGAAGGGAAAGTATCTGTTCGAGATTATGGACGTGGAATTCCTTTGGGAAAAGTATCTGATGTAGTTTCTAAAATTAATACTGGTGGAAAGTTTGATTCAAAGGCATTTAAGAAGTCAGTTGGATTGAATGGAGTTGGTCTGAAAGCAGTAAATGCCTTATCAACTTATTTTCATGTTCAAGCTTATAGAGATAAAAAAACAAAGGCATTTGAGTTTTCGAGAGGAACAATTACAGAAGATTTCAAATTATCAAAATCAAAAGAAGGTGATGGAACTTTAACGGTTTTTGAACCTGATAATACTGTTTTCAAAAACTACAAATTCCGTAGTGAATTTATCGAAAATTTAATTTGGAATTATGTGTATTTGAATGCTGGTTTACGCATTAATTATAACGAGAAATCGTATTATTCTCGTTTTGGTTTACGAGATTTATTGAATCGTCGGACGAATCCTGACAATCATCGTTATCCTGTGATGCACTTCAAAGGGGAAGATATTGAGGTCGCAATGACGCACGGAAATCAATATGGAGAACAATATTATTCTTTCGTAAATGGTCAACATACAACGCAAGGTGGTTCGCATCAAAATGCATTTCGTCAAGCGGTTGTAGATACTGTTCGAGAGTTTTATGGAAAAAGTTACGATGCTGCAGATGTTCGTTCTGCGATTGTAGCAGCAGTAAGTGTTCGAGTAGAAGACCCGATTTTTGAGTCGCAAACGAAGACCAAATTAGGTTCAACACATATGGGACCTGGAGCGGAAACGGTTCGTAAGTTTATTGGTGATTTTATGAAAAAGGAATTAGATGATTTCTTACATAAAAATCCCGAAACTGCGAAAGCTTTACAGAAGCGAATTCAGCAATCTGAGCGAGAACGTAAGGAAATTGCAGGAATTAAAAAATTGGCGAATCAACGAGCGAAAAAGGCAAATTTACATAATAAGAAATTGAGAGATTGTCGTTTTCATTTTAATAAACCATTGAAAAAAGATACAGAAGATAAGCATTTACAAACGACGCTTTTCATTACAGAGGGAGATTCTGCCAGTGGTTCGATTACGAAAGCAAGAGATGTACATACACAAGCAGTATTTTCATTGAGGGGAAAACCCTTGAATTGTTTCAATTTGACTAAAAAAGTCGTGTATCAAAATG
>CAZEOC010000265.1:0-5993 GCA_964513525.1 uncultured Saprospiraceae bacterium
TCCTGAGGTCGGGAGTTCAAGTCTCCCTCTCGCTACAAAAAATTAAAAGCCTTTGGAAAAACTTTCCAAAGGCTTTTTTTATTTAACCTATTTGTTGACCAACTATCATATTAGTTTAATATTTTGAAGTTTAATCTACATTTATAACCCTATTACATAATCAATTTCTATTAATATATAATTTCTTATATATTTGCTTTCTTATAATATAAGTCAAACAAAGTCAATTAGATGAGTATAACAATTGTATTTGCTACAGGAAACCAGAATAAGGTTAAAGAGGTAAATAAGTTACTTGATGATGGTATAAAAATTGCAAGTTTGAAATCTATAGGTTGTCATGAAGATATTCCTGAGACACAACCAACAATAGAAGGAAATGCTTTACAGAAAGCTCGATATGTTGTTGATAACTATAAAGTTGCTTGTTTTTCTGAAGATACAGGTTTAGAAATAGCGGCATTAAATGGCGAACCAGGCGTGTTTTCAGCAAGATATGCGGGACCAGAAAGAGATTCGGAGGCAAATATGGCTTTAGTATTAGAAAAGTTGAAAAATAAATCTAATCGAAAAGCACACTTCAAAACAGTTGTTGCTTTGATACTCGATGGGAAAGAATATTTGTTTGAAGGAATAGCAAAAGGGAACATAAGTCTCAAAAAGAGTGGAGAAAAAGGATTTGGTTATGATCCTATCTTTATTCCCGAAGGTTTTGACAAAAGTTTTGCAGAAATGTCTGCTGATGAAAAAAACGCAATAAGTCATAGAGGCAAAGCGATTAATAAATTGAAAAAATTCTTAAATGAAATTGGTAATCAGAAATAAAAACATTAATTTTATTTTAAATATATAATTGGCATGGTAACTGAATTACAAGCAATAGGGATAACGGAGCAAGAATTGCGACAAGGTTGTATTGATGGTCGAAGAAGCTATCAAGAGATGTTGTATCGCTATTTCTCACCAAAGATGTTTGGTATATGTTTGCGTTATGCAAGTGATTATCATCATGCCGAAGATATATTACAAGAAGGTTTTATTAAAATCTTCAATAATATTGATAAGTTTAGAGGCGATGGTTCTTTTGAAGGTTGGATAAAAAGAATTTTTATTAATACTGCAATAGAACATTATCGAAAATCTAACGTACACAACGGACATGCGGATATTGAAACGCATAACAATATTAGACATATTGGAGAAAAAGCAACCGAAAGCCTTGCTACACAAGACTTAATGAAAATGGTACAAAAACTTTCACCAGGTTACCGTACAATTTTTAACTTGTATGTTTTAGAAGGATATTCACATAAAGAGATTTCTAAAATGTTGGGAATTTCAGAAGGAACTTCTAAATCGCAATTAGCAAGAGCAAGAGCAATACTTAAAAGATTAGTAAAATCCCAATTATCATAACTACTTATATTTTTTGATTATGAATGAAAAGTATCACGACATAGATAAATTATTTCAAGACACCTTTGAAAATAACGAAGTTGCGCCACCGTATAATATGTGGAGTAAAATCGAAAGCAATCTTCCTTTATCGGAAACAGATAAGCTATTCAAAGATGCACTTGAAGATTACGAACAAGATCCACAAGCTTCAGTTTGGACAAAAATTACGTCTGACTTGCCATTGAGTTTGACACTTCGTAATGGTTTAGTTTATTTAAGTAGAATTGCTGCTGTATTATTAGTCGGTATTTCTGTTTATTTATTCTTCCAACATTTTGATATGTCTAAATCAGAATCTATCGCTCAAGGTGAACATTTTCAACAAGAGATAGATATTGCTTTTGAACAAGAAAAAATAGATGAATCAGATGTATTATCTGATGAAGATATATTGCAAGAACCTATTGCAATGTTAGAAGAAACTTCAAATAATTATATTGATGATGATTTTGATGTTTCTCCTAAAAATTCACCTTTTTTGAATCCTGATAATGTTGCTAAAGGTAGCGTTAGAAACAACAATACATTCGAAAATCAAGCAGCAGTAATTAATGTCGATGAAATTGCTCGTAGAATGGAGAATGGTGATAATTCTCGTATTGCAAGTAAAGATTTGTTTGAGATAAACTTCGTTACAGATGAAGAAGAAAGAACAAAAATTGATACTTCATTAATTGAAGCAGAGAAAGGAAAATTAAAGGATTTACGTAATAAAAGAATGTATGATGTTTATGCAACGATTGACTTAGATGGCAAGATTCGTTATCCTCAATCTAATACAGTAGCAGATGAAGCGCCTGGCTTAAATAATATTCCTGTTGCGATGAGTTTACAAGGAGAAGAAGCGATTGACTTCGATTACAATGGTAATAGAGCAAAAGGTGTTGTAATTGAAAAGAAACCTTCTAAATTCAAATCTTTTATTACTAAATGTAAAAAAGCGATTTCGAAAATTACAGACTAATTGAAATCAAAAAATATAGTTTTTAAAAAAGTCAGTCGAATTTCGGCTGACTTTTTTGCGTTTTAGTGTTTTTATTATTGAATAATTCATATTTAATATTTATAAATTAATACTTTTGTAGTCATTTTAGAAATTTAGAAAATAAGAAAGATAATGTCAGCAGAAATTTTTGATAATGCGAAAGCTGTACTTACAGAAATAGAGAATGCAAAACCAAATGATGAAGCTGCTTTAGAGCAATTCAGAATTAAATATATAGGCTCAAAAGGTTTGGTAAAAGGCTTAATGGGTGAAATGAGAAATATTCCTAATGAACAAAAAAGGGAATATGGACAATTGGTAAATAGTATAAAGCAAAGTGCAGAAGCTATTTATCAACAATTGAAGGATAGTTTGGAAGCTGCGGCTGACCAAAGTGCTGGAAATGATTTAGATTTATCAGCATCCGCTGAACCAATGAATCTGGGTAATCGTCATCCTGTTTCAATTGTTATGAACAAAATCGTTGATATTTTTGGACGCATTGGATTTACAGTTGCAGAAGAAAGAGAAATCGAAGATGATTGGCATAACTTTACAGCAATGAACACACCGGAAGATCATCCAGCAAGAGATATGCAAGATACTTTCTATTTGCAGCAAAGTGCAGAAATATTATTGAGAACGCATACTTCTTCAGTTCAAGCGCGTACAATGACGACGCAACAACCTCCAATTCGAATTATTGCTCCTGGTCGAGTTTATAGAAATGAAACGGTTTCTGCTCGTTCTCACTGTCAATTCCACCAAGTTGAAGGTTTATATATTGATGAAAATGTTTCTTTTGCGGATTTGAAACAAACTTTACATTATTTTGCTAAGGAAATGTACGGTGCAAGTAAGATTCGTTTGCGACCTTCTTATTTTCCATTTACAGAGCCAAGTGCTGAAATGGATGTTTATTGGGGCTTGAAAGATGAAACAGATTATAGAATCACAAAAGGAACGGGTTGGTTAGAAGTTTTGGGTTGTGGTATGGTTGATCCTCAGGTTTTAGAAAATTGTGGCATTGATTCTACTAAATATTCAGGTTTCGCTTTCGGAATGGGAATCGAGCGTCAAGCTATGTTAGCATATAGAATTAGTGATATTCGATTATTATTTGAAAATGATGTTCGCTTTTTGAAGCAATTCAGTTCTGCTTTGTAAATTAAGTTCGCAGTTTTTAGTGGCAGTTTACAACTTTACAAAAACCTTCAATGTTTTAAACATTGAAGGTTTTTTATTTTTATTAAAATTAATAAAAGATGGAAATTAGGAAAACTAAAACGACGGATTTTTTAGCAATTGCAGCTTTGGATAGAATGGCTTGGAAAGCCAATTCTCACAGTGAATTTATTCCTGATGGCGAACATATTTGGCGAGTTTGGTGCGAAAATGCTATAATGTTTTCGGCTATTCACGAAGAGGAAATTATAGGAGCAATTTTAGCTTTTCCATGTTTAGATGGAAGTTTTTGTATTCATAAAGTATTTGTAGCACCAAAACTTAGAGGACAAGGGATTGGGACGCAACTATTTAAGCAATTAACCAAAGCGTTAGATGAGATAAATGTTGATTCTTGGCTCACTGTTTCTCCTGATAACGAAAATGCACGAAAACTTTATGCAAAATGGGGTTTTACAGATGCCACATTCAAAAAAGGTTATTATCGCTCTTATGAAGACAGATTTGTCTTATTGAGGAAAAGCGACTAAGGAACGGCAATAGAACAAGTTGAAAAGGTAAGTTATTTTATTGGCGTTCCTAAATTACAGAACCCAAATAAGCTTTTTACTTTGTTTAATAATTTCCTCTTGTGTCACCATTGGTTGCCAATTTTTGTCTAATTCAAAAGTATCATTACTACTAAAAGCAATTCTTTGTAGACTATTTTTGTGTAAGGAAGCAAATAAATCTAATTGTTTTGCACGGACATAATTCATCGGATTATCATAACTCTTTTTTAATGTACTATTCCAAACCGCTGTTCCGCATGCTTCACAAGTTTTGTAATCTACGGCAATAGAACCACAAATTTTACAAGATTTCAAACGTCTAAACTTTTCTCTAATCTGACTAATAGAAGCTTTAGGTAAGTGAGTTGGCAAAATTTTAAGCAACTGATGATAATGTTCTGTTTTAGTATCAATATTTATCCATTCCCCATTATTTAATAAAATATCTAAATTGTACGTCAACTTAATTCTACTGATATCATTCCATTTAATTTGTCTATTATTTTTTAATCGACCATTTTTATAATGATGTATTTCAAATCCATCTTTATTGATATTTTTAATAGTTTCTACCTTCCATGAATACTTTAAATTATAATATCGTGTCCAATAGAAATAAAGAGAAGTCACAATAAGGTCAAATAAACTTATTCCTATTAAGAATATACTTTGTTGCTCAAAATTAATTAGATAGTATAGTGAGATAAAGAAAACCAACCAAACTGAGGTTTCTAATATATATAATAGCCATTTTGGAAGCCAGATTTTTAGTATTTTTCTACTAGAATTATCTCCATAATCATCAGAAATTAGAAAGTATCGATTATAAAAAAGGAGAAAAATGAAAATTAGTATAACAATAGATTTAATCATCTTTATTAATTTTTGGAAAAAATATACAATAATCTAATTATTATTATTAACTAAATAGGATATTTATAAAATAAAATTAGCTGTTGATATAGTAAACTTATAATAATTTGGTTTTGACGCAAAAATGATTGTTTTTTGACTTTATTAATAAAGTGCGTTGTTTATTAACGATATCGTAAATATATGTTTAAATATTAATTAAATTGCCAAATAATTTGGCAATTTAAAAATCCTTTGCATCTTTGTATTGTGTTAAAAATAATAATTTACCAAAAATTTAATTTGGTTTATAAAATAACACCATAAACAAGCATAGCATTTTTTTTAGTATAAATATGGTTTAAAGGCTTCTTTCATTGAAAGAAGCCTTTTTTGTTTGTTTGAAATTCTAAACTCGTTAATCTACTACTGAAAAAAAATCTAAAAAACAAGTTGGTAAACTATTTTTCATTTTATAGTTTTGTGTTTCTAAATCATTGAAATATCAATTTAATAATTATGAAAAAAATACATGCTGCGATTACGGCAGTTGGTGGCTTCGTTCCTGAATATAGATTAACAAACCAGGAATTGGAAACGATGGTTGATAATAATGACGAATGGATTATGACCAGGACGGGCATTAAGGAAAGGGGGATTTTAAAAGGAGAGAATAAAGGAACTTCTGTTATGGCAACGGAAGCGATTCGTCAAGTTTTGGAAAAAAGTAATACAAAACCCGAAGAAGTTGAAGTATTAATTGTAGCTACAATTACACCGGATTATTTATTTCCTACAACAGGTAATATTATCTGTGAGAATTTAGGAATGACTAACGCTTTTTGTTTCGATATGAGTGTCGCTTGTTCTGGTTTTGTACATGGTTTACATACAGCGACACAATTTATAGAATCTGGAAATTATAAAAAAGTAGTTATAGTCGGAGCAGATAAAATGTCTTC
>CAZEOC010000266.1:0-5976 GCA_964513525.1 uncultured Saprospiraceae bacterium
TTTAAGCAATGCGAACGTAAAGCAGCTTTTGCTTCGTCAGTTGTTTCCTTTGTTCCGACTTCATCTAAACCATCTAAAAGTGGCAAAATTCGATTATTTTCAATTGCCTCTTTTGCTAATGCTTTTGAAAATCCGTAACCCGAAACTAAAGCTGATTCTAACCATTCGTGAAAGTGTTTATCTTCACTTGTCCAAGGTGCTAAATTAAAAACAATAGGAATTTGAGTGCAAGATTCCTCCTTCAGCCAAGAGACTGCTAATTCTAATAATTGTGTCGATTTCCCTGCACCAGGTTTTCCAATAATTAAAATATGTTGGTGTGTTTTGAGTGTTGTTATCCAATCTTCTTTGATAATTTTTCCCGTTCTAATACCTTTATTCCAATGTCTAAAATCATCGCTTGTACCTTCTTTCGTATAAGTCAATTTCAAATCTACAGGCAGACGTTTATCGGTTTTTTGTTCTAATCTACTTTCGTAACGTTCGATTAGATTTTCCGTAATTTTATCGACTTCGTTTTCTAATAAATTGGTTTTTGTATTGGTTGATTTTGGTTTCTCCTTACGAAAAGTCAAATAACTCAATAAAGCAATGATTAATAAATAGCTTATCCAAAAGTAAATTTCATAATTTTCTCCGACTTTATTTTGTAGTCTTTCGATAGATTCTGTCGGCATAAACTTCAAGAATAAAGGCAAAAGCAAAGTCAATATAAAAATACCAATTCGTACTTTTTTAGAAGGTGTTTCATTTAAAATAGTTCGGAAGTTAGGTTTAGATTTTACTTCATAAGTTCCATTTTCTATTGCTTCCGCAAATTCTAAAATATCTCTTGATAATTTGAGTTGACGAGCTTCGATTTGTTTAGGTGTTTGCACACCATTTTGGTCATCTTTTCGGATTTGATTGTATCGCTGTCTGAAATGTAAGACATCATCTTTTTGATTTTTTGTTAAATTGCCCTTTTCCAATTCCGTTAAAGCGGAAGGAATATCATTTTCAGTAATGTGTTCTCGTATTTTTTTTAACAAATTCATATTGGGTTATTTAGAATATAAAAATGAGAAAAAAGTAAGACTTTCACAAGAAGTAGGCTCATTAAAAGATAAACGCTTATCATATTAGCTTTCGCTACTTACAGAGAACAAGTAACCAAAATTTTAGTAGGTATCGGACACCTTCAAGGTGTCCGATACCTGATACCTTTTTTATTAATTCTTCTCCTTCCATTTTTCCAAAAAATAATCCTGCAAAATTTGATGTCGAAATCGCCATTGTCCGCCATCTTGTTCTAATATTCTTGCGTCTGTGGCGTAGGTGAAGAATGTTACCCAACGGAGTGGGAGTTTTTGTTGAATAAAAAGTGCTATTCTTAAAATCAAATTAGCCGATAATGAAGTATTTATTGATAAAAGAAGAATAGTACATATCAAACAAAAAAACAGCCAAGCAATTAAGCCAAAAGTATTTTGATAAGCATAAATTATAATACTCAAAAACGATAAGAGTGGCAAAAGCAAGATTAATTGAAATAGGATTGACTCCGAAGTTTCGTGTACTATTTTTTGATATGGATTCAATATGCTTATGATTTTATATTCCTCATAGAAAAGATATAAAACACTAATTACAGGAATGATATACATCGCTAAATAGTAGATTTCAACGATTGAATAGAAAGTATTAATCAATAAGAATAAAGCAAACATAAATATTCCTAAGCCGAATCCAAATCCTATACTTTTTAATATTTTAGAGCCATTGAGTATATTTTTCCAATTGAATCTACCGATGTAATCTGTATTTATCTCTTGATATAAATTATCATTAAAACTAATTACTTTAATAATAATAGCAATTCCAACTAAAGCATAAATAGGATTAAAAATACTGAGAATAGAAAGTAATAAACCATAAAGAATACTTCCTATGATATTCATTAACCATTTTTGTGGAATATGATTTGGTTGAAAGCTCACCAACTCAAAATTCTTAATATTCTCAACTTCCAAAACACTTGCTACAAAACTCAAATAATGTCGACTTTTTTCCTCTGAATAGTCCAACTTGTTTTTTGTGTACTCAAATTTCTTATCCAAAAATGCTTCTACTAAATATCGTTCTAAATCTTCTTGTTTATTAGGTAAATCATAAGTTTTTGTTCGTCCTTCAAATACATCTAACGCAATATTATAATAAAAAGGCGTACATAAAACAGTTTCTAAAGTTGGATGTGTTTGTAGTAAATCTAATATATTATTTACCGCATTTTTATCTTTGTTTGCTAACTTTTGTTTATTCTTTAAAGCATTAATAAAGGTTTGCTGAATTTCTTTCGGCGTTAATGGATTGATTAAAATTTCGGCTTTTATTGGTGCATCATCCGCCGATTTATATTCATTAATACGAGAACAAATAGTAATATAAGGTAAGTCGAATAAAGACAAATAACGGTCAATTGCATTCAAGCAATGAGAACGTAAAACAGACTTCGCTTCGTCTGTTGATTCTTTTGTTCCGACTTCATCCAAACCATCTAAAAGTGGTAAGATTCGATTGTTTTCAATCGCTTCTTTTGCTAATGCTTTTGAAAAACCATAACCAGAAACTAAAGCTGATGCTAACCATTCGTGAAAGTGTTTATCTTCACTTGTCCAAGGTGCTAAATTAAAAACAATAGGAATTTGAGTGCAAGATTCCTCCTTCAGCCAAGCGACTGCTAATTCTAATAATTGTGTCGATTTTCCTGCACCGGGTTTTCCGACAATTAAAATATGTTCGTGCTTTTTGAGTGTTGTTATCCAATCTTCTTGAATAGAGTTATTGATAGTTATTTTATCAAAATGTTTTTGAAAATAACTATCACTTGTTCCTTCCTTGGTATAAGTTAATTTTAAATCTATAGGTAAGCGTTCATCTGTTTTTTGTACTAATCTATTGTTATAACGTGTGATTAGATTTTGTTGAATTTGCTCTATTTCGTTTTCTAATAAATTAGTTTCGACATCGGTTGATTTGGGTTTTTCCTTACGAAAAGTAAGGTGTAAGAATAGAGCAATCGTTAATACGAAAACAATTATCCAAGCTATCCAATAATTTTCTTTTCCGACTAATTCTTCTAAAATCGGCTTAATCTCATCAGGCATGAGTTCGCCCAAAACACCAATGATGATTTCTAATAATAAAATAGCAAAAAGTAAGTATTTTGGAGAGGTTTGTACAATGGTTTCTTTGAAAGTCTTTTCAGGTTTTACTTCATATGTACCATTTTCTATTGCTTCCGTAAATTCTAAAATCTCTAATGATAACTTATTATGACGAGTTCTTATTTCTTCTTGAGTTGCAGTTTCTTGTAGGTCATCTTTTCGGATTTGATGATATCGCTGTTTGAAATGTAAGACATCATCTTTTTGGTTTTTGGTTAAGACGTCCTTTTCCAATTCCGCTAAAGCGGAAGGAATATCATTTTCAGCAATATGTTCTCTTATTTTTCCTAACAAATCCATATTGGACAATTTAGAATCTAAAAATGAGGAAAAAGTAAGACTTTCACAAGAAGTAGGTTCATTAAAACAAAAAAGCCAAAAAGAACAAGATAACTCTTGCTTCCTTTTGGCTTTTATTTAGTTAATAACTAAGGATATTAACTAAATAAACCTACTAAAAATATTACGTAAAATAATATTAATAGCATTCCTTCAAAACGAGAGATTCGTTTGGACAAACACATAATGGTGAATAATAAAGTGACACCAACCATCATTGGTAAACTAAAGTCATTTATTTCTGCTGGAATAATTACTTCTCCAAAAAAGCGTGGAATACTCATTACAGCAAAAGTATTGAAGATATTTGAACCAATTACATTACCAAATGCAATTCCTGTATTCCCTTTTCGAGCAGCAGAAACACTCACCAAAACTTCTGGTAAAGATGTTCCTAAAGCAACTAAACTCAAAGCGATTACACCAGTTCCGATTCCTAATAAAGTCGATATTTCTTGAATAGCAGAAACGGTATAATTTGCTCCAAAATAAATCAAAACACCACTTCCTAAAACCATTACAATGGTTTTCCATTCGATTTTCTGACGTTCGGGTAAATCAGTTAATTCTTCTTCTAATTCGTTATCCGGTTTTTCAAAAGTATAAGCCAAGAAAATACCCATTGCGACCAATAAAATTACTGCATCAACAATAGTTAATTTCAAATCTGAAATCAACAACCATAATATCAAGGCAGAAGAAACCAAGATTGGAATATCTGTATCCATCAAGTTTCGTTCGATAATGATTTTCTTCTTACTTACCAATGCGACCAAACCCATTACCAATAAAATATTGGTAATATTGGAGCCAATTGCGTTTCCTGCGACGATTTCCGAACTTCCTGCTAATACAGCGGAAATAGAAGAAGCCAGTTCAGGTAATGATGTTCCTAAAGCAACTATCGTTACACCGATGATGAAGGAAGGAATACCTAATGCTAAACCTATCTTTTCTGCACCTTCTACAAACCAATCAGAAGCTTTTACTAAAACTCCTAAACTGAGAATAAATATTCCTGACCAAATTAATAAATCCATAGTTTAATTAATTTTTTATTCTCTAAAGATTGGCGAATAAATAAATGTACATTATTTGACAAAGTATTTTTTGTCTTTAATAAGGCAAAAAACGCAGACGATGCCTTTGTATCGGCGAGGCTTTTTAACGAAATTTAAAGGTAAAAAAGACAAGTCAAGCGTGTGCATTTATTTATTCAACAATCCTAAGGAATGAGTTACAAATAAATTTACATTTTTGACTTGTCTTTTTCACCCTTAACTTCGTTAAAAATACTCGTCGTAGCTTCGGCTATGACTGCGTTTTTCGCCTCGTTAAGAATAAAAAATACTTTGCCAAATTCTGTAACTTTATTTATACCTCATTCCTAAACTAAAAAAGACGTAACTAA
Organism: uncultured Saprospiraceae bacterium; assembly: GCA_964513525.1. Classification (GTDB taxonomy): domain Bacteria; phylum Bacteroidota; class Bacteroidia; order Chitinophagales; family Saprospiraceae; genus CAWVWD01. The sequence continues at coordinate 4,957 of CAZEOC010000266.1, forward strand.
ATAGCTACGTCTTTTTGAATAGTTTCTATTCAATAATAGAAATATTACTCTTCTGCGCTACCTTCTTTGTCCGCAGCAGTTTGAGCAGAACGTAAAGCACGAGGAATTTCAACTGCCACCAATGGAATACCTGGTGAAGTCATAATTTGAATTCCATCAATTGCTTTTACATCACGTACACGAACTGATTTTCCTAAATCTAAATCAGAAATATCAACTGTTAAGTGATCTACTAAGTTTTCAGGTGTCGTTTTGATTTTCAAACGACGAGTAGGCTGCATTAATTTACCACCTAATTTTACACCTGGTGCAACTCCTGTTGTTCTTACAGGAATTTGAGTAACAATACTCTGACCTTCGATTAATAATAAAAAGTCTAAGTGTAATAATTCATCAGTTACAGGGTGAAATTGTGAATCTTTGATGATTGCACGATGTGTTTCACCTTCTATATTTAATTCTGCCACCTTAAAATCAGGTGTATAAATTAAACTTTTGAATGCTTTTGGTTTGGCAGAAAAGTGAATAACTTTGTCTTTTCCGTAAGCAACACAGGGAACTAAACCTTCTCTTCTGGTAGCCTTAGAAGCTTTCTTACCGAATTCGCTTCTTAATTTTCCTTCAATTGCAACAGTTTGCATTTAATTTTAATTTTTAATGTTTTCTAATTTTTAGGATTGCCGACCCTAAATTGTTTAAATTCAACACTTTATAATAACTATTTCATATTATTAGTTGAAAGCGAGTGCAAAAATAGAAAATTTTCTGTATTCGTACTAATTTTATTTTTAATTTTTTGGTAGTGCTACAAATGTGCACTTTTTATTTTGATTGACATTTTTAATTTTAGGTTGGAAGTATTGAAAAAACGTTAAGAACAAGCCGCTGTTTGAGCGTAGCGAGTTTCGGATTGTTTAGTTTTTTCAATACTTCCAAGAGCTTGTGCTGAACTTGATTCAGTATCTGAAATTAATCAAGCCTTGATTTTTTGCTTCTTTTTCATTAAGGAAAAAGAAGAAA
>CAZEOC010000267.1:0-5958 GCA_964513525.1 uncultured Saprospiraceae bacterium
AATGTTGACGATTTTATCTTGTGGCGAATGCATTACCAAAATTGATTTTCTTAAATCCCTGATAACACTTTTTAGATGAGTGCCACGAATATCTTCTAAAAACTGTTGTTTTACCTTGAATGGTCGTCCGCCAATACTGACTTCTGCAATTCCTTGATTTTCTATTTTATTAATATTATCACCAAACTGATGTGCTACATGAACTGGCTCAGAAGGTGCGCCAATCGTTGCAATTGCTGAAACACTTTCTATATATTTTGCTGCTAAAAGAACAGCAGCACCACCAAGCGAATGACCAATTAAAATAGAAGGCGCTTCAAAGTTTTCCTTTAGATAATCAGCAGCAGCAATCAAATCTTGTACATTAGATGAGAAGTTAGTATTTTCAAATTCACCTTCACTTTCGCCAAGACCTGTAAAGTCAAAACGCATCACAGCAAAACCAGCTTTTGTTAATGCACGGCTGATATTTTTGACAGCAAGCAAATTTTTATTGCAAGTAAAACAATGCGCAAATAGGGCATAGGCTTTCGGATGTGTGTGAACTGGACGTTCTATTCTTGCAGATAAACGCTCTCCGTTGGCGTTTTGGAAGGCTATTCTTTTAGTTTTCATATTTTTAAGACGATTAACGGCAGACGACTGACGGTGTTAGTTTGTGCTAAAGAAGTTGTTAAAAAAGTCTTCAATATACAGATTAATGTAGAAGAGATATGTTGAATTTTGACATTTGGATAAATAACTGAAAACTCTCGATATCAATGATAATGAGTATCTTTTATTTTAGTAGACTTTATTCTAAATAATTTTGTATAAAGCTAAATTATCTTTTAAAACTACTCTTCGTTGGCAAAATACTCATTTAGCATAGCTAAACTCCGGTTACTCGGTCAAGCCTCGTGAGCTAAAGGTTTTACCGCCTTGATTAGCTTTAAAATCTTAATTTTCATTCATTACAAAACCATTTTAGAATAAAGTCTAGTGAATATTTTTTATTTTTTTATTCAACGAATATCCGACTAGTACAAAAAATCTATGCGTATGAGCATCTAAACTAAGAATTCTTGTAAGGTCAGTTCCGTATTCATATCTAATTTCACTTGAAAAACGACCATCACTATATCCTATACCTCCAATTAAACCTAACTGATGAATGCTAATACCTCCTAATGCAGAGAAGTACTGTGTACTTACATCTTGGTGGAAATAGGTTGTTGTTTCACGAGAATTCTTCCCGCCAACTATAAAACTATTAGAAACGCCTACGTTATAATACGAAGCTCTAGTATCTTTTTTGAAAAATTCTGATCTAAATAGATTGTTTAGTTTTATTTGATTTAAACCAAAAGTAAAATCAATTTCTTCAAAGATAGTCGAAGATGTTTGTTGTTCATAGCTTCCTTCAACAAGAAAATTTGTTAAAAGCAATTCATTCTGTAATGACCTTCTACCATTTGACTTTGGGAATGTCATATTGAATGATAAACCAGCAAATAAGTTATTGGAAAGTTTATGTTCAGGTAATAAATAATCAAAACCACTTACGTAGATACTAGTGGGTTTAACGGTAAACTTAGTAGCTGACATTCCTCCTATTACTCCAAAACTTCTACTAACCTTATTTTTTTTTGTTTGATACAGAATTTCTTCACCTACGCAATCATAATAAGATTTAAATAGTTCTATTATACCTTTTCGAGTATATTTTAAAGACTGAAATTGAACGCCAATTTCATCACAGTCGTTTAAATAATTTATTAATTGCTTAAGATAAGTTTTATTCTCTCGAACTACTGATTTTGTTTTTCCTGTATTTTTGTCCTTAACTTTTTTTAAATACCTATGAAATAACAATACATCAAGTGTATCATTTTTCGGAATAAAAAAATGTTCTTTCCCTATATTATCTCTTAAATAATACAATTCTTTTTTTCCTTCAAATAATACTTGAAGAAAATGAGTGTTAGTATTAAAAATTAGGGATGTTGAATATTCAAGCTGTTCCAGTTGATTTAGACTTATTTCATAAGATACTTTTTTGCTAACGAATTTATCTCCTTCAACTTCAAATGATGCTAAAGTAAGTGGATAATAAAGAGTTGCGTCTCCTTCTTCTGTTTTCTTAAATGTAATTTCCTTTGGATTTTTTCGCCAATTTTGATAATCAATAAAACCTTTTAAAGTAGTGCCATCGGTTTTCGTAATTTTTGCTGGACGGTAATTCTCTTTTTGTCCAAAAGCAGTAATAGAAAAAAGTAAGATGATGAGAAATGAGAAAAGTCGTATAGAGTATTTCATAAATTAGAATTTTGAAGTTGTTTTTTGATGCTAAATTTTTGATAAATTTAGATGTCTTAATGTACAAGTAATTATTATCGAATATCTAAATTTAAAAAATATTATTTACTATAACTTAGATGGAATTCAGTTTTTATCAATAAGCTAATCAACAGACAATTTTTTGATTAAATTTATTGCACCTTGTTTTTCAAATAACATCAATGTCAATTTTATTTTTTAATCTAAACTTTATTAGTAATTGATTATTATAATTGCTAATCTCGCATATCAAAAGAAAAAAATCAACCATTTATGTCACTAGAATCATTAAAACAACCATTTACACTGCCTTGTGGTGTAACCATTCCAAATAGATTAGCTAAATCAGCATTGAGCGAAGGAATTGCAGAAGCAAATGGAAGACCTTCTGAAAAATTATTTAACTTATACGAACGTTGGGGCAAAGGCGGTGCAGGAATTTTATTCACTGGAAACGTCATGGTAGACCAAGCTCACTTGGTGAATGCTAATGTAATGATTGCTGAAAAGGAAAACTTCTTAGAAGCGTATACCACTTTAGCAACAAAAGCACAAGCTAATGGAACACATCTTTGGATGCAAATCAATCATCCTGGACGACAAGCACCGATTTATTTGGACAAAGCTCCTGTTAGTGCATCCGATGTAGGAATGCCATCTAAGATCTATGCAAAGCCAAGTCCGTTAACAGAAGAGCAGATTTTAGATTTGATAGAAAGATATGGAGATGCAGCTTTATTAGCAAAAAAATCTGGTATGAAAGGTGCTCAAATTCATGGTGCACATGGATATTTGGTGAGTCAGTTTTTATCTGGTTTGACAAATATTAGAACAGATAAATGGGGCGGTTCGCTTGAAAATAGAGCAAGATTTGTACTAGAGATTTATAAAAATATGCGTAAGAAATGCGGCGCTGATTTTCCTTTAGGTATAAAAATAAACTCTGCGGATTTCCAACGTGGTGCATTCACAGAAGAAGAATCTATGCAGGTTATTGAGATGTTGGATAAAGCAGGAATGGATTTGATTGAAGTTTCTGGTGGAACATACGAACGTGCAGCAATGGTTGGAGCGGTTCAAAAAGAAAGTACAAAAAAGCGTGAAGCGTATTTTATTGAGTTTATAGAAAAAGTTAGAGCAAGAGTTAAAAGTCCATTGATGTTGACTGGTGGTTTCCGAACTTCTGAAACTATGGCTGCTGCAATTGATGGCGGAGAATTGGATTTTGTAGGATTGGGTAGACCATTTTGTGTTTTTCCTAATGTAGCAAATGATATTTTAGATGGAACAATGACAGATTGTACTGTTCCTAGTTTGAAAACTGGTGTTCCTAAGATTGATATGTCTGGAATGCTGGAAACGCCTTGGCATATGTTTCAGCTACATAGAATGGGTAAAGGTCTTGAGCCTGATCCAAATATGGATGTTTGGATGGTTTATGAAAAAATTACAGGAAGAAAAAGACCAACTGCTTCTTAATTAAGAATTAGGAATTAGGAATTTTTCAGAGAGCTGTTTAGATTGAATATATCAAGTCTAAGCAGCTTTTGAGTTATTGATTATAACAGAATTTCTAAATGTATAAACATAAAATAGAATTTTGATTACTACGAAATATTTCGATAATTTAATCAATCACCAATCACCAATCACCAATCACCAATCACCAAAATTATGATAATAGAAACAGAAAGATTAATTCTACGACAATTTAATATGGATGATGCGGAGGCAGTTTATGAATTTAATTCTAATGCTGAAGTAATCAAATATACAGGTGATGAATTATTACAATCACTAGAGCGAGCAAAGGAGATTATTACGGACGTTTGGTACAGCGATTATGAGAAATATGGCTATGGAAGATTAGCAGTTATTTACAAACCAGATAATAAAATCATTGGATTTGCTGGTTTGAAATACTTGCCAGAATTCGATAAAACGGATATTGGATTTCGATTTTTGCCGAAATACTGGGGCAGAGGAATAGCAACCGAAGCGGCTAAACCAATTATTGAATATGGTTTTAAAACCCTTGGATTGAAAAGTATTATAGGTATTGCTATGCCTGAAAATATAGGATCTTGTAGAGTACTTGAAAAAGTTGGTTTAAAATTTTATAAAGTTGATGATTATGATGGCGATGGAGGAACGTATAATTGGTACGAAATTAAACGTTAATTTTAATTAGTGAAATTCATACTTTTGAATTTATATTGCTTTGTACTTTTGAATCCATTGATTTGACTTTCGCTTAATAAAGTTAATTGATTAGCAGCTATTGTTCCTTTGTAAGATACTGTGCCTGATTTTGTAGTCAAATCAAAAGCGATTTCGTTTCCTGTAATAACATATTCACCTACGGATAAATTATCGCTACTGGTAATAAGCCATTCCTTTACTTCTTTGGGTTCTCCAGTTGACGAGCTTCCAATAACTTTTCCATTTTCATAAAACCTTAAATAATATCTATAACTTTCTGCATGGTCAGATTCTATTTTTTCTGTAAAATAAAGTCCATCAAATTTTAAAGAATGCTGAACTAGCTGTTGTGAACTTGTTTTGCAACTAACAAACATCATTAAAAGGCAGGAAATATAAAAAGTGGTTTTAATAGTATTCATTGTTTCGGATTTATACTGTAAGAAAGTTTAGTTGTAAAATATCCTAAGGCAATTTAAAATAATAAATTAGACAATTTGACTGTCCTTTTTTAAAATATACTTCACCAAAAAATAGCTTTGTAGAACCACTACAAACCGATTTTTTGGCTCGTCTATTTTCAAAAATGCCTTGGTCAAATAGTCCATCTATTAATTTTAATTTGCCTAAATGATTTTAAAAATATAAATTTTTCAGAAACTTCATATAGATATACTCTTTTCTTTTCAAAGTCTATCAAGGTTAAATAAGCTCTCAATAAAAAATATTAATTTTAGCATTCTAAAATCTTAAATTACAATATGTATCAAAAAGCGATTAATTACTTAGACGTTGAAATCTGGAATGTCAAATTAGAAGAGTTACCAAAAATGGAAGCAATTGGTATCAATGTGCTTCGTGTTATTGTATTAACTGTTCGATATTTTGATCGTGATAAATGTTCTTATCGAGCATCTGCGCTAACCTTTTATACCTTATTGACAATCGTACCTGTTTTGGCTATGGCATTTGGTATTGCCAAAGGTTTTGGAATGGAGTCGGTTTTAGAAGAGCAAATTCGACAAGGTTTTGTTGGACAAGAAGATGTAATGAATCGCATTTTAGAAGTCGTTTCAAACGTGTTGAGTGGAACTCGAGAGGAATTGATTGCAGGAATTGGTGTTGTGGTATTGCTCTGGTCGGTGTTGCGTATTTTGAGCAATATTGAAGATACAATGAACGTGATTTGGCAAGCGAGAAAGCCTAGAACGATAATGAGGAAAGTAGTCGACTACTCTGCTTTATTAATTATTGCGCCTATTTTGGTTGTGATTTCTAGCGGTTTGACGGTTTTTATTACTTCCGTTGTTCGTCAATATACTGATGGTTCTGTTGTTGGTTCAGTTGTGGGTTTACCTTTGAAAATCTTGCCTTATGCGATTATTTGGATTTTGATGACGTTTCTTTATATCGTGATGCCAAATACAAAAGTTAATA